>JAZBNQ010000233.1:0-7247 GCA_036350775.1 Mariniphaga sp. | reverse complement strand
GCTGATGAAACTTCCTTCGCCAGATTGTGAAGCAGAATTTCGGTGCTCCAGCCTGAGGTGAGGTCCCACGACATATAACCGATAAGGTTGATGGAATGAACGGGCTGCCAGGGCTCAGGTTTGTAGTTCAGCATTTTAAACTCGGGAGGCAACGGATAATTTTCCATATAAAAGTTTACACTTTTTGAAAAGGCTTCCAGTGCTTCAATAATTTCGGGTGCCAATCCGGGAAGTACCTTTTCCGATTTTTCCTGAATTCGCAGAGCACGCATGAGCAGGTCGGTGTTGACCTGGTCTTCTCCAAAAATTTCAGAAAGCCTGCCCTGAGTAACGCGGCGCAAAAAATCCATTTGCCACAGCCGGTCTTGCGCCATGGCAAAACCAACGGCGCGGTACAAATCGGCTTCATTTTTGGCATAAATATGCGGGATAGCAAACGAATCGCGCAAAATGGTAACTTCTTCGGTCAGCCCCGTAATTTGAACATCCTCTGTGTAATCAGGTAGAGAAGCAGTTTTAATATGGTTCAGAAAAAAATACCCAGCAATAATGGCACTTATCAGTAAAAGTGCAACTACAATCAAAATACGCTTAAAGGTTTTCATATTCATTTCAGTTTTAAATCAGATAAAATAATTCAATTTTAATTCTGATGGAAATTACAAAAAATAATTGCAAGAAAATTACAATTTTTGTTCTTTTATTTTTTGATTTTTAAGTTATTGTATTGCTATAAAAGAGGTTCATAAAATGACTTAATTTTTTTATTGGGCCAAGGTTCAGTTATTGCAGGCTAAAATGTATTGCCAAAAATGGATACTGACGATTTATCAAGAGAAGCCTGCAATGGAATTATTGTTGAGGCAGAAAAGCTAACTCATGATTTGACTTTGCATTATGGATTGTTGTCATACGATTCTAAAGATGAAGCTGAATATATTGAAAAAGCTGAGAAATTAACGCTGGGAATAATGAAACTGGATGATTTTGAGTTGCAGGATTTTTTTGGGATAATCCACCGGATAAAAAAAAGTTGAAGATTACACTTGAAAGCATTTTAAAGAATAGTGAACAAGTTAAAGCGATTCCCTTTTCGGAAAGTAAATTCGATTTTTAGCTATTTTCAATACGAAACCTGTACGCGAAATCCTTCATTTTCCAGTCGTTTTGCAATAGTATCCAGTTTTTCTGCCGGTATTTTTTCGAGTGTATTTACCGGTGTGTCGCGGGCAATGGTGTAAATCATTACTTGTTCAGGTTGAATTTTTTGCAGAAGGTCCAACCAGCCCGTGATTTCCTTTTCGGTAGTGTTGTCAATGGTTTGGCCTTTAAATTCGCCCTTAACAAAAAGAGTTTGAATGGTTACTTTTCCGTTGAAACGTTGCAATTGTTCCACCACCTTTTGCATGTTGAACTTTCCACGGGGGCAATCGAGCAACTCTACCGTTTCCTCAAAAGCTGAATCGAGTTTCTGGATGTTGTCTTCCACCTTCAGCAAGGCATTAAAAACCGGGGGTTTGTGCAGCATGGTGGCGTTCGAGAGCACAGCTATCCGGGCTTTTGGCGCCAGTTTGTTTCGCAGTTCGATGGTGTCGTCGATGATTCCGGCAAATTCCGGGTGGAGTGTAGGTTCGCCGTTTCCGGCAAAGGTGATTACATCGGGCTTTTGGCTCTCAGCAGTCATCTTTTGCAGTTTTTCTTCGAGCTTTTGATGGACTTCCTTTCTACTGGGTAGTACTGCTTTTTCCCTGTATTTTTTTGGCGTGAATCCGCATTCGCAGTAAATGCAGTCGAACGAACAAACTTTTACGTTTACAGGCAGCAGGTTCACGCCCAGCGAAACACCCAGACGGCGGCTCTGTACCGGTCCGAAAATAATTTCATCGAATAAAAATGTAGCCATAATTTTTTGAATACCTGGCAAAGGTAGTTTCAATCAATAAAAATCGGAAACAGAATCTGTATTTCAACATAAATTTAAAAATAAAGCCTTCCGTTAACTAACAGAAGGCTTTGGCAAATTTGATTTGGTTAGCTGTTATAAAACGGTTTCAACTTTTTCGAGTGGTAAATTAAAAGCTTCGGCAACACCTTCGTAAACTACTTTACCGGCAACTACATTCAATCCTTTGCTTAATGGCACATTGTCGATGCAGGCTTTTTTCCAGCCTTTACCGGCAATCTGAATGGCATAAGGCAGTGTGGCGTTGGTGAGTGCCATGGTTGAAGTGCGCGGAACCGCGCCCGGCATATTGGCTACACAGTAATGAATGACATCGTCAATGGTAAATGTGGGGTCGGCATGGGTAGTGGCAACGGTAGTTTCAAAACACCCTCCCTGGTCAACGGCAACGTCAACCAATACAGTTCCCGGATGCATGGTTTTCAGCATGTCGCGGGTAACCAGGCGGGGAGCTTTGGCACCTGGAATGAGCACAGCGCCAATTACTAAATCGTGGCTTTTTACCATTTGCCTGATGTTGAATTCGTTGCTCATCATGGTTTTCACATTGGCGGGCATAATGTCGTCAAGGTAACGCATGCGTTTCAGGCTGATGTCCATAATAGTAACGTCAGCTCCAAGTCCGGCAGCCATTTTCGCTGCTTCTGTCCCTACAATTCCACCGCCGAGAATCAGCACTTTGGCCGGTAGTACACCCGGAACTCCACCCAGCAGCACTCCGGAACCACCATACGTTTTTTCGAGGTATTTGGCTCCTTCCTGAACGGACATCCGGCCTGCCACTTCGCTCATGGGAACCAGCAGTGGGAGGGAACCGTCAGGCATTTCTACTGTTTCATAAGCCAGGCAAACCGAACCGTTTTCAATCATGGCATTGGTAAGCGTTTCAGAGGAAGCAAAATGAAAATAGGTGTAAAGGATTTGCCCCTTTTTTATTAGTTTGTATTCCGGCTCAATAGGTTCCTTTACTTTGATGATCATTTCGGCAATGCTGTAAATATCCTCAATGGTTGGGAGCATTCTGGCTCCGGCGTGAAGGTAATCTTCATCCAAAAATCCGCTGCCGCTTCCACCGCCAGCCTGCACATAAACTTCGTGGCCGCGTTTTACCAGCTCCGCCGCACCGGCAGGAGTCAGGGCTATCCGGTTTTCATTATTTTTTATTTCTTTAGGTACTCCAATAATCATGTTTTCAAAGTTTTAATTTCTGACCAAAAATAAGTACCTCAACTTTACCAAAATATGATAAAACTTAATAATCCGTATCAGTGTTGTAGTAAAAAGGTATCTGTTTGTGAATACGCTAATAATTTGAAAGTTAAATTTTTAATAATATGCAGAATTGAAATTTTTTGATAATTATTGTTTTCAGATTGATACTTGTATATTTGCTCACTTATAAAATATATTTTACAACATGCCACAGGTTTCAGACAGAGGAAGGGCCATGCCCGATTCACCCATACGAAAATTGGCCCCGCTTGCCGAAAAAGCCAAGCAGCGGGGTGTAAAGGTTTACCATTTGAATATTGGCCAGCCCGACTTGCCCACACCGCCCGAAGCATTGGCAGCGATTAAAAATATTGATCGCAAAATTCTTGAATATACACCAAGCGAAGGAATTCTTTCGTTTCGACAAAAACTGGCGAAATATTACCATAAGTTTAACATTGAAGTAGATACGGACGACATTATTGTAACCACCGGAGGAAGCGAGGCAGTTACTTTTGCTTTTATGAGCTGCCTTGACCCGGGTGATGAAATTATTGTTCCCGAACCAGCGTACGCCAATTACGAAGCGTTTGCCATTGTTGCGGGTGCCGTGATTAAATCCATTGCCGCCAGCATAGACGATGGTTTTGCGCTGCCTCCTGTGGAGGAATTTGAAAAGCTCATCACGCCCAAAACCAAAGGCATTATGATTTGCAATCCAAACAATCCTACCGGATATTTATACACCCGCGAAGAAATGAATAAAATTCGCGACCTGGTTAAAAAGTACGACCTGTACCTTTTTTCCGATGAAGTTTACCGTGAGTTTTGCTATACTGGTTCGCCCTATATTTCAGCTTTTCATTTGGATGGAATTGAGCAGAATGTGGTTTTAATCGATTCGGTTTCGAAACGGTACAGTGAATGTGGACTTCGAATTGGTGCGCTTATTTCCAAAAATGCCGAGGTTAAACGAAATGTAATGAAGTTTTGTCAGGCCCGGCTAAGTCCGCCGCTGATTGGCCAGATTGCCGCAGAAGCTTCACTCGATGCCGACCCGGAATACATGCTGAACAATTACAATGAATACGTAAATCGCCGTAAATTTCTGATTGACGGATTGAACCGCATCGAGGGTGTTTATTCGCCTATTCCCATGGGTGCTTTTTACACCGTTGCGCGGTTGCCGGTTGATAATGCCGATGATTTCTGTTCCTGGCTTCTTTCCGATTTCGAATATGAAAATCAGACAGTTTTTATGGCTCCGGCCTCGGGTTTT
Source organism: Mariniphaga sp. (assembly GCA_036350775.1). GTDB lineage: Bacteria > Bacteroidota > Bacteroidia > Bacteroidales > Prolixibacteraceae > Mariniphaga. The sequence goes on along the minus strand of JAZBNQ010000233.1, from coordinate 2,793 downwards.
TATACCGCTTCCGACAAAGGTATGGACGAAGTTCGAATTGCTTATGTGCTGAAAAAGGAAGACCTGGCTGTTTGCCTGAAAATTCTGGATGCAGCGCTAAAAGTTTATCCGGGAAGCAAGGTAAGAAAAGAAATTTCGGTGAAGGAATCGGTTTAACCAAAACAAATAAATCCGGGTTGAAATTTCAACCCGGATTTATTTTACTCCTCCCTTTTGGTGAGGCTGGGAGGGGCTTTATTCTATTTCAGATTCTTAATCCGCTCCATCGCTTCAATGGTACTTTCCCTGTCGGCAAATGCAGAAAAGCGGAAATAGCCTTCACCGGCAGGTCCAAATCCCGAACCAGGAGTGCCCACAACGTTGGCTTCGTTCAGCACTTTATCGAAAAAATCCCACGAACTCATGCCATTTTTGGTTTTTACCCAAATGTAGGGTGCATTTACTCCGCCAAATACTTCGTAACCTGCTTCTGCAAGGCTTTCTTTCATAATTCGTGCATTTTCCAGGTAGTAGGCAATTACTTCGGCCACTTCTTTTTTGCCTTCTGCGGTATAAACAGCGGCTGCCGCTTTCTGCACGGGGTACGAAACGCCATTGAATTTGGTGGATTGCCGGCGGTTCCACAATGGTTTTACCGGATGGGCTTTTCCTGTCGAATCGTAAGCTTTAAGTTCGGAAGGAACCACCGTAAACGCACAGCGTGTACCCGTAAAACCTGCTGTTTTGGAGAAACTGCGGAACTCGATGGCCACCTCTTTGGCACCCTCAATTTCGTAAACGGAATGTGGAATGCCTTCTTCGGTAATGAAAGCTTCGTAAGCTGCATCGTATAAAATAATGCTTTTATTTTCGCGGGCGAAATCCACCCATTTTTTTAACTCTTCTTTGCTGGCCACCGTACCCATTGGGTTGTTGGGGAAACAAAGGAAAATTAAATCCGGAGTTTCTTCCGGTAAATTGGGGACAAAGTCATTTTCGATGGTACATGGCATGTAAATAATGCCCTCGTAATGTCCCGAATCATAATCGCCTGTTTTGCCCGACATTACGGTAGTATCGGCATAAACCGGGTAAACCGGGTCGCAAATGGCGATTTTATTATCGCTACCAAAAATCTCCTGTATGTTTCCGGTGTCGCATTTCGAGCCGTCTGAAATGAAAATATCATCGGCAGAAATATCGATGCCGTTGTCCTGGTAAGCGTTTTTTGCAATGGCTTCGCGCAAAAAAGCATAACCCTGTTCCGGACCGTATCCTTTAAATGTTTCGGCTTTGGCCATTTCATCCACCCCTTCATGAAAAGCTTTTACCACACTTGGTACCAGCGGTTGGGTTACATCGCCAATGCCCATTTTTATTACTTTTTTGCCGGGGTTTGCAGCCATAAACTCGCTCACCCTTCTCCCTATTTCCGGGAAGAGATATCCTGCCTGAAGTTTCAGGTAGTTTTCATTAATTTTTGCCATATATTTTTGAAGTTTTAATTCGATTTGAGTATTTCTGCCGGATTGCAGCAAGTTTTTTTTCTCTTAATTCGGGATTTAGTGTGTATTCTTCATGGTGCTTTTGACGGATATTTCTCATCATTTTTACAGCATCAAATTCTTTTTTAGTTTTCATCTTCGCTAATATTAATTATTTCCCTTGGAGTTCTTATTTCTAAAATCGAATATCCATTTTTCAAGTTTACTGCGTTATACATCCTTATTTTATCGAGATTTACTATGTGCATAAAATTCCAACTTGCCAGAACATTTACCTGGCTAATGGTAGAAATAGCGATATGTAATGCATCTTCATAATATTTTGAAGTAACTGCTCCTTCTATAATATATAAATCAGCTAAAGTTTTTGTTTCATCATCTGAAATTATTACCTCCAAATTATTTTCCGGGATTGTATTGAAATTTTCCTGGACTATTTGAGGTGCATCCGCTAATTCATCTAATGTAATGTCAGAAACAACAGCAATTCTTTTACCTGATTTAAAATCATCGAATAATAAATTTGACCATTTTTTAAATTCAATGTCAAAGCATCCTCCAATAACCGACGTATCAATATAAACTTTTTGTTTCATTTGGTCATATTTATTTTATGAAACAGCACCTGGCGCAAAGTTAAAAATAAATTGATGAGCAAAGAATTCACCGGCATCTGCCCAAGAAAATTGATTGATGTTTAATACTTTTGTAAAATTAAAATAGGTGTTATGCAAAATTCATTTGTAAAATCCCATGGGTTGGGAAACGATTACATTGTTTTAAATCAGAACGAAATTAGTTTTAAACTTACGGAAAATGCCATCCGTAAAATTTGCGATGTACATTTTGGCATCGGCTCCGATGGGATTCTGTTAAGAGTGCCGAGTTTTAATGCACAGTTCGGATTACGGATTCTGAACCCGGATGGTTCAGAGGCCGAAAAAAGCGGAAACGGATTACGTATTTTTGCCAAATACCTGTACGATTACCAGTTTGCCAAATCCAGAAAATTCACCATCGAAACGCTGGGCGGATTGGTTCAGGCCGAAATCATTCAGGAGAAAAACGGGAAAGCAAAAGCCGTGAAAGTTGACATGGGCAAAGCCATTTTTTCTTCACCCGAAATTCCTGTGAATTGTGAAAAAGCGGAGTGCATCGATGAAACGTTGCACCTTGAAAACAAAGATTACCTGATTAACTGTGTTTCGGTAGGCAACCCGCATTGCGTAATTTTAACCGATACTCTTGACGAAAAGGAAGTGAAGACGTTCGGCCCGCAAATCGAATCCAATCCACTGTTCCCAAACCG
>JAZBNQ010000232.1:0-3732 GCA_036350775.1 Mariniphaga sp. | reverse complement strand
AGGGTAAGGAAAAAATGCGTGATAACAGGTTGTTCGAATACAGCCCGGCGGATGAAGATGCTTTTAATGCTGCTACCTTAAATAATCTGAAAAACTATACTAAAGATAATTTTTTGGCAGGTGATTATTCAACCGGTAAACAGGTAGCCCCACAATACCTTGGTGGCCTTGATTTGACCAATTCATCCTTATTTGAAGAAGAAGAAATTGTTGAAGAAGAAGCCGGTAATTTTAATGCAACAGAGAACATTGTTGGTGGATATATCATGCTAAATCAAAACTTTGGCCCAAAGTTGTTGATGATAGCCGGTGTACGTGTCGAAAACACTTCGCAGGAATATCAGGGCAACCAGTACGATGCCGATGAAGATGAAATTACGCAAACCGACAAAATCGCTGATTCCTATATCAATGTTCTTCCCGGATTGCATCTGAAATATGATTTTAACAAAACTACCATTTTAAGGGCTGCGTGGACCAACACACTTGCAAGGCCCAACTATTTCTCTCTTGTACCTTACAGGGAGATTTCAAGAGAAGATAATGAAATTGCCATCGGAAATCCCGATTTAACACCTACCACTTCCATGAATTTTGACCTGATGTTTGAAAAATATTTTAGAACCATCGGTATCGTTTCCGGAGGTATTTTCTATAAAGACATAAAGGACTTCATTGTAACAGAAACCCGCGAAGATTATCTTTTCGAAGGTATAACCTGGGACACTTACAGTCAGCCCATCAATGGAGGAAACGCTAATATTTTTGGTTTTGAAGCAGCGGCCCAACGTCAGCTCGATTTTCTTCCCGGTTTCTGGAGTGGTTTCGGCTTGTATGCCAACTACACTTATACAACCAGTAGTGTAAGTGATTTCCGTATAGAAGGACGTGAAGACGATGACATTTCGCTCCCCGGTACAGCAAAACATACACTCAATGGGTCACTGTCATACGACAGCAAGCGCTTTTCTTTCAGGACTTCAGTAAATTATGCATCCGATTTTGTGGATGAATTCGGAGAAGAAAAATTTTATGACAGGTACTACGATAAAGCTATCCACTTAGATGTAAATGCCAACTATGCCATTACACCAAAATTCAGGGTATATGCCGAGGCAAACAACTTACTTAACCAGCCATTGCATTACTACCAAGGCATAAGTTCCCGCCTGATGCAGGCTGAATACTACAACGTACGGTTTCAATTTGGTGTAAAAATTGATTTATAGGACTTGTATTAAAATAACCCATGTACAAAATAGGATTTATTATTTCCATCTTATTTCTGCTGTTTGCAGCATGTCAGAAAAAGTCCGAAAAAAATAATCAGGCAACAGTAAGGCAATCCAAATCAATTCTTCCTGAAATTGCAGTAATTAAGGAGGCCTTTACAACCTTACGCGACGAAAGCGACAATGTGGACAGCCCTGCTATATGGCACGGCGAAAATGGACAGAACTGGTTACTGGCCACAGCAAAAGAAGGAAATGTGGTAATTGTTTACGACGCAGCAACAGGTGAAAAAATTACACAATTTGGTCAGCTTGGCAACGGCTTGGGTGAACTTAGCCGACCTAACGGTATTGCTGTGATTGATAATTATGCTGTAATTGTTGAAAGGGACAATCACAGAATACAGGTTGTAAGCCTGCCCAATTTTGAACCTCTGGGTGTTTTTGGCGAAACGGATTTACGTTTTCCTTACGGACTTACCATAGACCAGTTTGAAGGCAAATACCACCTTTATGTTACCGATAATTACGAAATAACCGATGAAGAAACACCACCGGCCGACAGCCTGGGGCAAAGGGTACATCAATTTGTTTTTACGGTTGAAAACAACCAGATAACCGCCAGGCATATCAAAGCTTTCGGTGAAACATCAGGGGATGGAATTCTAACTAAAGTAGAATCCATACTTATCGACAGGGTGTATAACAGATTACTCATTGCAGATGAACACGAAGAACACCGGAACGTGAAAATATACGATGTGGAAGGTAATTTTTCAGGGCAAATCATCCCGCACAACTATTTTTTCTATGAACCCGAAGGCATTGTTGTTTGGGAATGTGAAGCCAACAGTTCCGGTTATTATATTATGGTTGATCAGGGTAAAATATACAATACCTTTCAGGTATTCAACCGCAAAACCCTGGAATATATAGGTGGTTTTGGCGGCGAAATAACCAGAAATACCGATGGCATTGCCATTACCCAAAAAACATTTGGCAACTTTAAGTACGGGGCCTTTTATCCGGTACATAACGATGGAAGTCTGACGGCAATATCGTGGGAAGATATTGCAGAAATCCTAAATCTGAGGAACGATTGTCATTAGAAAACAATAAATATATTTGTCTTGAATGCTGAAAGGTTTTTTCACGTTCAGCATTTATATTTTTAGTTTAGTGCAAATGAAAGCAGTGTTTATGGTGTTTGTGTTATTCTTACTTTATGCCTGCAATAATTCGGGCATGGAGGAAAATACGGTTAATAATACAACCAACCTCCTGCACGAGATAGTTCCATTCACAACCGATTCACTTGTTCATGTTGTTATTGAGATACCGGCAGGCACCAACCAGAAATGGGAGGTGAATAAAGTGACCGGACAAATAGAATGGGAACAGATAACCCCAGATTCCTTCCGGGTAATCAACTATCTGCCTTATCCGGCCAATTATGGTTTTGTGCCCCAAACCCTGCTGCCCGAAGTATCTGGAGGTGATGGCGACCCGGTGGATGTTTTTGTATTGGGTGAGCACATAGAACGGGGTCATATTGTAAAGTGTAAAATAATTGGTGGTATTGAAATGATGGATAACGGAGAAACCGACGACAAACTTATAGCATTACCGGTTCAATCTCATTGGGAAAAAATAAATACGTTGGAAAATCTAAATCAGAACTATCCGGGAGTTTTAGAAATATTGAACACCTGGTTACTTCATTATAAAAGAAACAATGAGGTAAAAATCTTATCGTTGAGAAATGAAGCAGAAGCGGTAAATTATTTAGAAACAGCGCATTTTAATTATAAGAAACATCAACCTGCAAAGCTAAAGGCAGGTCAAAAAAAATTCAGCGAAAGTGAATCTCAACGTCACACTGAAATAAAAATTTACACTATTATCCGACTAATCAGAAAATTGGAAGATTGTTTTTTCTAATTCTCTGCTAGTCAGTTGTTATTATTTCTATTTCAAAAATCACCCCCCTCAAAATGCAATTTTTGTTTGCAAGGATGAAGCGGTAAACTCTGTTTTTTTCAAGTATTCACGTTTCGTGCTCCGAAGTAGGTCAAATACATCCAGCAAGCTAATCAGGTGTATCCGAACTAATGAAGCGACAACAGAAAATGCCTTTTTAGTTTGTGCCATTTTTTGAATGACTGTCATCAAAAGTTGGGCAATTAGGGTACACCAAACTTGTGTCCGAATGGCATTTTCGTTCTCTCCATAAAAATAATGGAGTTGAAAGTTTTGCTTCATTTTTTTGAACAGCAGTTCGATGCCCCACCGTTTTTTGTACAAAAATGCCACTTCTTCTGCCAAACTTTCCATGCTATTGGTGATGAACTCAAAATATCGGTTTTGCTCATCCTGGTAGCACACTTTTTTCAGGCGAAGTTTTTTCTTCTGTTTTGTTTGCTTTTTACCATTTTCATCTTCGGGACTGTACTCGATTTCTATGATTTCTTCGCGCAGTACCATTGCCTTCCCTTTTTCT
>JAZBNQ010000231.1:0-18130 GCA_036350775.1 Mariniphaga sp. | reverse complement strand
GGCAGGTTGGTACCCGTATTTTTTTCTTCAGTCATGGTAAAAGGCACCACCTGCGAATAACGCAGGTTTTTTTCTTTAAATGTATCAAAAATTCCCTGGGAAAGGTGTTTGGCATCGTTCACACCGGTATAAACATTTTCGCCTTTTTTCCCAATAACAATGGCCGTTCCGGTATCCTGGCAGGTTGGCAATTCGCCCTCTGCGGAAACAACCTGGTTAAGCAGCATGGTATGCGCCACAAAGCGATCATTATCAGTTGCCTCCGGGTCTTCCAGAATTTTTGCCAGTTTTTCTAAATGAGATGCCCGCAGGTAAAACGACACATCGGTAAAAGCTTCGCGGGCCAGCAATTCCAGGCCTTCGGGAGCCACTTTAAGCAGTTTGCGTCCATCACATTCCACGAATGAAACATAATCTTTGGTGAGCAACCGGTATTCGGTATCGTCTTTTAATATCGGAAACGGTTTCTGGTATTTAAATTCTGCCATTTTTTAGTTGTTTAAATTGTATGTGCTGCAAAGATACAACTTTCGTGGTTTTACTATAAACAATTCTGGCTTGACCATCACGTTTAACAGAATTTTCTAAATTTGACCGGTAGTTCGTAACATTTTACATTCAAGAACATTAAAAACAATTCGAATGAAAAAATCACTTCTTGTTTTTTTTATAGCCTTTCTGGTTTTTGTTCAGCAAAACCGGGCTCAAACCGGTTCGTTAAAAGTAAATACTTTTGTATCAGATGATATTCGGAATGAATTTAAACCTTCGGGCCGGATTTTTCTGTTTGTGAGCGAAAGCCGGATGAACCAGCCACGCCAAAACACATGGCCCACCCGGGGAAATAAAATTTTTGCCACAAACATTGTTCATTGGGAAAAAAGTGAAGTTTTTTCATTTGATGCATCAGCAAAGCTTACAAAATCGGTTGATGTTTCGCTGGAAAAACTGCCAACCGGAAATTACACCATTCAGGTACTTTGGGATCAGGACATGGAGGAATCACGAATTAATGTTCCCGGCAACCTATACAGTGAATCATTAAACATCGATTTGGAGGAAAACCAGCAACTGGAATTTGAATTGCCATTAAAATTTGTTGTTGAGCCCAGGCAACTGACTAAACATCAACTGTTAAAAGAAATTGACTATAAAAGCCCGTTACTTACTGAATTTTGGAATAAAGAAATTCGGATTAAAGCAGCTGTTTTGCTTCCTTCGTCATTTTTTGATGAACCCGAAAGAAAATACCCGGTACGTTACAACATTGCCGGTTACGGTGGCCGGTACACCCGGGCCAACCGGTTTGTGCAGTGGGACAAATCGTTCTTCGACTGGTGGCAATCCGGCGAAGCACCGCAAATCATTAACGTTTTTCTGGATGGTGAAGGTCCATTTGGTGACTGCTACCAGCTTGATTCGGATAACAACGGGCCTTACGGAACAGCTTTAACCGAGGAGTTGATTCCGTTAATTGAAACACAATTCCGTGGAATTGGCACACCCGAATCGCGGTTTTTGGACGGATGCAGCACCGGGGGCTGGGTTTCGCTGGCTTTGCAATTGTTTTACCCCGATTTTTTCGGAGGTTGTTTTTCTTACAGTCCCGATCCTGTAGATTTTGAAAACTTTCAACTCATAAATATTTACCGCGATGAGAATGCTTTCATCAATGAACATGATTACCTTCGCCCAATAGTGAGAAACAATTCAGGAGAACCGGTTGTCTCGCAAAAGGATTTTATTCAATTTGAAAATGTGCTGGGGTGGAATGATACCTATACCACATCGGGAGGACAGTTTGGTGCTTTTACAGCACTTTACAGTCCGAAAGGAAAAGACGGATTGCCCAAACCACTGTTTGGTCCGGTTAACGGGGAAATTGACCATGAAGTGGCGGAACACTGGCGCAAATACGATTTAAAAAATTACGTGGAAACCAACTGGGAAACACTTGGTCCGAAAATCCGGGGGAAAATCTGGATCTGGATGGGCGACATGGATGAATTTTACCTCAATCCTGCTCTGCGTTCGTTCGATGAAATGTTGAAAAACAGGGAAAATCCAAAATCAGACGCCTTTATTCATTTCGAACCCATGGCAGGGCATTGTGACGGATATAACAACAGGAAGGTATTATTACAAATTGAAGAAAAGTGGAAAACGAACCAAAAATAAAATCTGCGGTTAGAACATGAATATGAATCAATTATAATTAATTCTCATTCCATTCTAATTTCCGGTCAATCCGTAAAACAATGTTATGATTGTCTAAAAGCCATTTTAACACTTCCATTGATTTTTCGCGATTTCCCTTCAATTTTAAAAGTAAATTTTCATACGAACATGGCGTTTCCAGAATCTTTTTCACCTGTTTGCTAATTTCATTAAACTCAAAAGAAGTAAGCCCTATTTTGTGCATTGATGTGCAAACATCGCAAATGCCGCACTCGTATGAATCATTTTCTCCAAAATACTGCAAAAGCAACTGGCTCCGGCAAGTAGTTGTAGTGGTGGCATAATGGATTACTGATCCTACTCTGGACAGGAAGTCTTTTTTTCGAAAATCGTAGTTTTCTTTCGAAATTTTAAGCCGGTTCAAACTGATTCTTTCTTTGCTGAAATAGATGAACGGATTTCGGTTTCGCGGAACATAATCAATTATTTTTGATTTCCGCAGATGTTTTAAAAAGTTATATACCGTATCCTGATCCAGTCCAGCCCTGCGCGCCAGCAATTCCTCATCAATGTTCACATAACCATTAAACAAGCCTGTATAAGAGCGAAGAATGAGCTTAACAAAAGTATCAAACGTTTCGTTCGCAACCTGAAATTTGTATAATTCATCGCGTGAAACAGAAAAATAGATTCGGGATGGATTGTCCATTTCCTCGGTAAATTCCAGATATCCTTCACGCTGTAAAATTTTCAGGCTGTTGTAAACCATAGCCTGCTGAAATTTAAAGGTTTGCGCAAAATCCTGCAAGCTAAATTCGTAAACCTGGCCTTTCCCAAAACCTTCGGCTACCTGCAGGTAATTGCAAAGTGCCTGGTAAATGCGTTTGATGTTCTCAATTTCAGGAAATGCAACTGTAACATGCTTTTTCAACTTGGTTTTATCTGCATTGTTAAACAACAGAACGGCAGCGGCTTTTTTTCCATCGCGGCCGGCTCTGCCCGCTTCCTGGAAATAGGCTTCCAGCGAATCTGGCGGATCAACGTGAACCACAAAGCGAACATCGGGTTTGTCAATTCCCATTCCAAAAGCATTGGTAGCTACAATCACGCGTGTTTTTCCTGCCAGCCATTCGTCCTGCTTTTCATGGCGAACAACGGTACTCAATCCGGCATGGTAAAAATCAGCCGAAATTTTGTTCTTTCGCAGCTCCGCTGCTATTTCCCGCGTTCCTTTCCGGCTCCGCACATAAACAACTCCCGAGCCTTTTACCTTTTTCAGTGTTTCCAGTAAATACCCCATTTTATCTTCACGAAGCCGAACCAGATAACTAAGATTTTCCCGTTGAAAGGACATGCTCAGCACGTTACGCTTTTTAAAACCCAGTTTATCCTGTATGTCTTCCACAACCTTTGGAGTGGCAGTAGCGGTTAAAGCCAGAAATTTTACGCCGGGCAACAATTCCCGCAACTGAATGATATTCATGTAACTTGGCCTGAAATCGTACCCCCACTGCGAAATACAATGTGCTTCGTCAACAGCAATCAGGTTAACATCCATTTTAGCCAGCCGCTCCTTAAAAAATTCGGAATTTAACCGTTCGGGCGAAACATAGAGGAATTTATAATCGCCCCAAACCGCGTTGTCCAGCGTCACTTTTATTTCCATTTGCGACATTCCGCTATGAATTTTCAATGCTTTAATACCCCTTCGCTGAAGGTTTTCAACCTGATCTTTCATCAGGGCAATAAGCGGGGTAATAACAATAGAAATTCCTTTTTGCGAAAGCGAATAAACCTGAAAAGTGATGGATTTTCCGCCACCGGTTGGCATTAGTCCAAGCGTGTCTTTTCCTGTTGCAACCGATTCAATAATTTCAAGCTGCAGGGGCCGGAATTCGGTAAATCCCCAAAACTTATTTAATATTTCGCTGAAATTTTTCATTTGGTGTCAATCAAATCGATTTCCTGTAACTGCTTATGCTGGTAAAATTAATATTTCCTGTTGATTTTAGTGTTTAACAATTTTTATTGGTCTGAATGCCGGCATTCCGCGTTTAAATAACCTGCAATAACCTAAATTTTTGTAGTTTTGCGCTTTATTTTTTAATCAAAAAAAGTAGCCCATGTCATTTTTTTCCGATAAAATAATTTTTGAAGGTTTAACATTCGATGATGTTCTTTTAGTTCCTTCATATTCAGAAGTTTTACCGCGGCAAGTGGACCTAACTTCTCACTTTTCCCGTTCCATTTTAATTAATGCACCCATTGTTACTGCAGCCATGGATACTGTTACCGAACACAAAATGGCCATTGCCATTGCACGCGAAGGTGGAATTGGTGTGATTCATAAAAATATGGACATTGTAGAACAGGCTCACCAGGTAACCACCGTTAAAAGAGCTGAAAACGGCATGATTTACGACCCAATTACCATAACCCAGGATAAAACTGTTGCGGATGCATTAGGAATTATGGCCCAATATAAAATTGGCGGCATCCCGGTGGTTGACAAAGAAGGACATCTTCAGGGGATTGTTACCAACCGCGATTTGCGGTTTGAAAAAGATATGAGCCGTCCGATTAAACAGGTTATGACCAGCGAAAATCTGGTAACCACTACAGAATCTACCGACCTGGAAAAAGCGGCTGAGATTCTTCAGCATTATAAAATTGAAAAACTGCCGGTGGTGGATAAAAACAACAAATTGATTGGACTGGTAACGTACAAGGATATTACCAAAGCCAAAGACAAGCCACTGGCCTGCAAAGATGAAAAAGGCCGGTTGCGGGTGGCTGCGGGAATAGGCATTGCTGAAAACACCATGGACCGTGTGGATGAACTGATTAAAGCTCAGGTTGATGCACTGGTTATTGACACTGCCCACGGCCATTCAAAAGGCGTGGTTGAGATGCTAAAACGCATAAAAGCCAAATATCCTGAAAAAGATATCGTTGCCGGAAATATCGGTACCGAAGAAGCTGCAAAAGCCCTGGTAAAAGCTGGCGCTGATGCCGTAAAAGTGGGTATTGGACCGGGATCAATTTGTACCACACGGGTAATTGCAGGGGTCGGAATTCCGCAACTCTCCGCCGTTTACAGCGTCGCAAAAGCCATTAAAGGAAGTGGAATACCGGTTATTGCTGATGGCGGGGTGCGTTATTCGGGCGATATTGTGAAAGCCATTGCAGCCGGCGCAAACTCAGTAATGGCGGGTGGATTGTTTGCAGGAGTTGAAGAATCTCCGGGTGAAACCATTCTTTATCAGGGAAGGAAATTCAAATCGTACCGGGGTATGGGTTCCATTGAAGCCATGCAAAAAGGTTCCAAAGACCGCTATTTCCAGGATATGGAAGAAGACATTAAAAAACTTGTTCCGGAAGGAATTGCAGCACGGGTTCCGTACAAAGGCACCTTGTATGAAGTTCTTTATCAGCTTATTGGAGGACTTCGGGCAGGAATGGGGTATTGCGGTGCAATAAATATTGATCAATTACAACAAGCGAAATTCACTAAAATAACCAACGCAGGCGTACAGGAAAGCCATCCGCACGATGTTTCCATTACCCGTGAAGCTCCGAATTACAGCGCTCGTTAAAAGTTTTATTGTATGAAAGGGATAATTTCGTTACTTGTTTTTCTGGGAACATTTTCATTTTTCAACCTGGTTAAAGCTCAAAAAAATGATGTGCTGATAACTATCGACAAAACAGAAATAACCAAGCAGGAATTTGAACGCATTTACCGGAAAAACAATCAAAATCTTTTGGAACAATCAGATATTAAATCACCGAAAGATTACCTTGACATGTATATTGATTTTAAGCTAAAGGTAGTGGAAGCCATGAACCTGAAAATGGACACCGTCAAGACTTTCAGGGATGAACTGGCCGGATACCGAAAAGAGCTGGCAGCTCCTTACCTTACTGACATGCAGTATGATGAGCAGCTCATTCAGGAACTTTACCGGCGTATGAAAACTGAAGTAAATGCCAGTCACATTCTTCTCAGGTTACCTGAAAATGCCAGCCCCGATCAGGAAGAGGCAGTTCTGGCAAAAATTAATACAATTCGGGAAGAAATAGTGAATGGACGTGATTTTAATGAAGCCGCTGCAGCATACAGCGAAGATCCTTCGGCAAAAAACAATGGCGGAAATTTGGGATATTTTACTGCATTCCAAATGGTAACACCTTTCGAGAATGCCGCTTTCACCACACCCATAGGTGAAATTTCAGAACCTTTTCGCTCTTCATTTGGCTACCACATTTTAAAGGTACATGAAAATCGTGATAATCTGGGCGAGATTCAGGTGTCTCACATCATGAAAATGTTTCCGCAAGGTGAACCACATTTTGATAAAAGCCAGTTAAAAGCTGAAATTGACTCCATTTACCAGGAAATACTTAACGGAGCTGATTTTGCAGAATTAGCCAAAAAGCACTCCGACGACAAAAGGTCAGCAGCACAGGGAGGCGAAATGCCCTGGTTTTCAGCCGGACGAATGATTCCAGAATTTGCGGAACCCGCTTTTGCATTAAAAAACATAGGCGACATCTCAAAACCAGTTGAAACAGCATTTGGATTCCATATTATAAAAAAAACAGGGCAAAAACCTGTGCCACCGCTTGAAGAAGTACGTGCAGACATTGAAGCCCGGATTAAACGAGACCCGGAACGCAGCAACAGCACCCGGCAAGTGTTTATTGAAAAATTAAAAAATGAATACGGTTTTGAGGAAATAAGCGAAAATATTGAAAAAATTAATCCGCTAAATGTGAATGAAAATGAACAGGAAAATCTGCATTTGTTTTCATTTGATGGAAACAAATATTTTCTGAATGATTTCAAAAAATTCCTTCAAAATAAAAATATTTCTGAAGAAAGTTATTCCAAACATTTTGATGCATGGGTGAGTGAAGAAATTATTGCATACGAAGATGCTCATTTGGAAGAGAAATATCCCGAGTTCAGATATTTGATGCAGGAATACCACGATGGCTTGCTTCTTTTCAATATTATGGAAGAAAAAATATGGAAATTTGCAGCTGAAGACACTCTGGGGCTCAAGAATTTCCATGAGCAAAACAAGGAAAAATTTAAATGGGAAGAGCGGTTTCAGGGAATGATAATAACCTGCAAAAATTCAAAAATCAGGGAAGATGCTGATAAATATTTTGAGGCAGAAATGCCGGTGCAGGAAATTGAAGATTTATTAAATAAAGAGGAACAGGCGATAAAAATTGAATCAGGTGCCTGGGAAAAAGGTACAAATTCAACGGTTGATTATTATGTTTGGGAAGGTGAAAAACCATCAGGATTTAATCCCGAACTGACCTTTATAAGAGGCGATTTAATTTCACCTGAACCCAAAACCTTGGAGGAAGCCCGCGGTTTATACATTTCGGAATATCAAAACTTTTTGGAGAAGGAATGGTTAAAGGCACTGCACAAAAAATACAAGGTGAAAGTGAATAAAAAATTACTGAAATCAATACCGCATGTTTAGGTTATTCTTCAAATACCATGTTTTGATTTTAGTTGCAGCCGTAACTATTAGTTGTGAAACCAACACATCGGTTAACGAAAAAGTTGTTGCCGAGGTGGGTGCTAAAAAACTGGTATTATCCGAAGTAGCATCAGTTATTCCGAATAACCTGGAAACCGAAGATAGCATTGTTATGGCAGAAGATTATATCAGGAAATGGATTCGGCAGGAACTTGTACTCCAAAAAGCAGAGGAAAACCTTTCTGCTGAATTAAAAAACGTAACCCGCGAATTGGAAGAATACCGAAAATCATTAATCATTTTCAGGTACAAAAACGAACTCATGGCCCAGCGGATGGATACGGTTGTAAACGATTCGGAAATATTGGATTATTACACACAAAATTCCGAAAACTTCAAGTTGTCAAAACCTATTGTTAAAGCTGTTTTTATGAAAGTACCGGCAGACTTTGCCAATCCTTCCATGTTGAAAGAATTAACAAGTGACACATCTGCACCGGGAATCAACGAAATAAGGGACTATTGTCTCCAGTACGCCAAAAGTTTTGCTATATATACCGACCAATGGATTGAGCTGGATGCGGTGATGCAGAATCTTCCCGTTTCGGTTGATAACCCGGAACAGTTTTTGCGTGGAAACCGCTTCGTGGAACATACCGATTCCAGCTATTACTACCTGGTTGCAATTCAGGATTATATGCTTAGGAACGACCAGGCTCCGGTAGAATATGTTGCAGATAACATTAAAAGTTTAATTTTGAACCGCAGAAAAATAACTTTCCTGAAAGAAGTGGAAGACAATATTTTCAGGGAAGGCAGAAATAAAAACAGTTTTAAAATATATAATTCAGAAACAGATGAAACAGAATAAAGTATTGGAAATTGGATTGATTTTTTTATTTTCCATCATAACAGCCAGCAGTTTATTTGCACAGGATAAAGTTGTGGATCAAATTGTTGCAGTTGTGGGAGGAAACATTGTGCTGAAATCTGACATCGAAAAAATGTACATGGACCAGCAAGCACAAGGAGTAACCTCCGACGGGGATATGAAGTGCGAAATCCTCGAAAATTTTCTTATCGACAAGTTACTTGTTGCGGAAGCTGAACTCGATACACTAATTGAAGTTACCGACAGCCAGGTGAACCAGCAAATGGATGGGCAAATTCAAATGTATGTTGCCCATTTTGGCTCGGAAAGGGCGGTGGAAAACTTCTTTAAAAAACCCATTGCTGAAATTAGGGCTGAAATGCAGTTGGTTATTCGCGACCAATTACTCAGTTCCCAAATGCGGAACAAAATTGTTCAGGATATTACTGTTACACCTTCAGAAGTACGGCAATTTTACCGCGGTTTAACCGAGGATGAAATTCCGACGATTCCAACGCAATATGAATATGCCCAGATTACCATGCGCCCGGAAATTGAATTGGAAGAAGAGAACCGGGTAAAAGCCGAACTGCGTGAATTAAAAAGACGTATTGAGGCAGGTTCCAGTTTTGCGGCAATGGCCGTTATGTATTCCGAAGGACCTTCAGCAAACAATGGTGGTGAAATTGGATACCAGGGCCGTGCTGAACTTGACCCAGAATATGCTGCAGCAGCTTTTAACCTGAAAGGCGATAAAATTTCCAACGTAGTTGAAAGTGAATATGGGTACCACATCATCCAGCTAATAGACAGGCGGGCTGACAAAGTTAATACCCGCCATATTCTAATGACTCCAAAAGTTTCAATTGAAGCAAAAGAACTGGCAGTTAGCAGGCTGGACAGCCTTGCCAATTTAATTCGAAAAGAAGAAATTACATTTGCCCAGGCAGCAGCCCGGTTTTCATCAGACAAAAATACACGGAACAACGGCGGTTTGGCAATAAATCCGAACACACTATCTTCGAAATTTACAGTAGAGGAACTGGACGGAAATATTAGCAAGGTTATTTCAAATCTGAGAATCGGTGAAATATCCGATGCGTTTGAAACCATTGATCGGGAAAGCAGGCAATCGGTTTATTCCATTGTAAAACTGGTAGATAAAATTGAAGGCCATAAAGCCGATTTGCAAAACGATTATCAACATTTAGCCGATTTATTTCTGGCCAAAAAAAGAGAAAAAGAACTGCAGCAATGGATTGCCGACAAACAGGATCAAACCTACATCAGAATTGATCAAACCTACGCCAATTGCAATTTTGAGTTCAACAACTGGTTGAAATAATTCCAAATCCCCTTTAAAAAAGGAATAATTTATATGGAGAAAAGTTTTAAAAATGATGTGGAAGCGCTTGATGCATTGCGCAATAAATATGGTGAATTATTAAAAGAAATTACCAAAGTTATTTATGGCCAGGACGAAATAATTACCCAGGTTTTGGTGTCACTTTTCAGCCGTGGGCATGTTTTGTTAATTGGTGTACCCGGTTTGGCAAAAACCTTGCTGGTAACCACAATTGCCAAAATTCTGGGACTGAAATATAACCGCATTCAGTTTACACCAGACTTAATGCCTTCTGATATTATTGGCACCGAAATACTGGACAAAGAGCGTCAGTTTAAATTTATTCAGGGTCCGTTGTTCGCCAATATCATCCTGGCCGATGAAATTAACCGTACACCTCCCAAAACGCAATCGGCATTGCTTGAAGCTATGCAGGAACGGGCAGTTACCGCCGCAGGGCAACGTTTTGAACTCGATAACCCGTTTTTTGTACTGGCTACTCAAAATCCTATTGAACAGGAAGGAACCTATCCCCTGCCCGAGGCCCAACTCGACCGGTTTATGTTTTCGGTCTGGCTCGATTATCCCAAATATGAAGACGAAATTACCATTGTAAAAAATACAACGTCAACTCTTCAATTTGATTTGAATGCAGTAATCTCGCGTGAAGAGATCATCTATTTTCAGGACATCATCCGGAAAATACCAATTAACGACAATGTGTTGAACTATGCGGTAAAACTCGCGGCCAAAACAAGACCTGGCAACGGAATGGCAGCAGAGGTTTCAAACCAGTACCTGAAATGGGGTGCCGGGCCACGTGCATCTCAATTCCTGGTTGTTGGTGCAAAAACACACGCTGCACTTCATGGTAAATATTCGCCAGACATTGAAGATGTAAAAGCCGTGGCGCCTTCCATTCTCAGGCACCGGATTATTAAAAATTACAAGGCCGAAGCTGAAAACATCTCAGTAGAAGAAATTATTGGCAAACTGCTTTGATCCATCTTTTTTATGCTTGGTTAAATGTAAGGATTTCAGTTTTGAAGCTATTTAAATATTTAGAAAAGAATAACATTGATCCACAGCAAAAAATACAAAAAAAGAAAACACTCAACCTTTCTTAAAGTAATTTTAAAGAGAGATATATTCACAGCTTCGCCAGCTTTGCAAATTTTTCTTGTTATTACTTTATTGTTCACTTCAATCCATTCTTTTTCGCAGGAAAAAAAACGGGTGGAAATTGAAGAAGCTGATTACCTTGAAGCTGATGAAAGTATTGCTCCAAATGCCCAGCGTCTGATAGGAAGCCCGCTGCGTATAAGGCACGAAAACATTCTGATGTGGGCAGACAGTGCTTACACTTACACGGGAACAAATCGTGTTGATGCATTTGGAAACGTTCGGATAAACCAGGGCGACACCCTGAATTTATATGCCCGGAAAATTTATTACAACGGAGATATACAGGAAGCAATGGCTTATCAGGATGTTAGGCTTGAAAACAAAAATACAACCTTGTTTACTGATACACTCCAATATGATATGGCAGCCAATATTGGCTATTACGAGAATAACGGTAAAATAGTGGACAGCACAAACATCCTGACCAGTTTAATAGGTAAATATTTTATTGACACTGACCTGGTTCATTTTTACCAAAATGTGGAAGCGTTTAATGACAATTATACGCTTACAAGCGATACTCTCTATTACAATACCGAAACCGGACGTTTATTTATTATGGGGCCTACCACCATTCGGGATTCTTCCAATACCCTTTATGCCGAAGATGGATGGTATGACTCCAATACGGGTGAAGCCGAATTGTTAAAAAATCCGCTGATTTATAATGAAACCCAACAGTTAAAAGCCAATTACATAAAATACAACGAATCCGACGGAAATGGAAAAGCATTGGGAAATGTGCACATCGAAGATTTCGATAACAAAGTTATTGTTACCGGAAATATTTCTGATTATAATGAAAAGCTGGAAATAGCCACCGTAACCGACTCGGCGCTTTTTATGATGTATTCAGAAAATGATACCTTGTTTATGCATGCAGATACACTTCGGACGGTTCCCGATACTATTGAGGGCGAAAAAATAATTCTGGCATATTATGGTACACGCTTTTACCGTAATGATTTACAGGGAGTCTGTGATTCTTTGGTTTACTTTACCAAGGACTCAGTAGTGCAGTTGTACAAAAATCCGGTAATTTGGTCCGAAGTACATCAGTTAAGTGCCGAACATATAGAAATGAAACAAAAAACAGATGCACCCGACGAGCTGCACCTCCGAAACAATGGATTTATCATTTCAAAACTCGATTCAGGAAGGTTCGACCAAATAAAAGGCAGGGAAATGACAGGTTTCGTAGTAAACAATGAACTAAACAGAATTGAGGTGAACGGCAACGGACAAACACTTTATTATGCCCGCCAGGAAGAAGAAATTATAGGTTTGAACCGGGTTGAGTGCAGCCGAATATCCATTCGGTTCCGTGAAGGAAAAATTTTCGGCATTTCATTTTTTGAAAAACCGGAAGGTGTTTTGAAACCTCTCTTTGCACTAACCGAGGAGGAAAAAACCTTACCGGGCTTCGAATGGAAAATTAATTTGCGCCCCCTTTCAAAACATGATGTGTTCAAACCAAAAGAACCACCTGTTTCCCCTGAAATTGAGAATATACCCCTTAGCGATAAAGAATAGTTCTACTTTACAATTAATCATGCAATCTTTTTCATTTTTCCAATCCAGGCAAATTTTTACGGCAACTTTACAATCCGAAATTCAGACAAAACAATCTGTTTATTAATTTTTATTAATAAAAAGAACTTATTTGTTTTCATTTTAAAAAAATATTCTAATATTTGCAGCAAATCGTAAGAAAGATAGAATGAACTTACAAAACAACATAGCTCTTCTCAGCCTGATTATTGGTATTATTCTTCTAATTAAGAAGAAATGAGAATGGTGTGTTGTTAATAATAAAACAAGAAACGGAATAGCCATTCTCAGATAAAGAGGATGGCTTTTTTCATAGAAGTAATTAGCAATTAAAAAATAAAAACATGAGCGACAGACTTTTCATTTTCGACACCACCTTGCGCGACGGAGAGCAAGTTCCAGGATGCCAGTTGAATACGGTTGAAAAAATTGAGGTTGCAAAGGCCTTGCAGGATTTGGGTGTAGATGTAATCGAAGCCGGATTTCCTATTTCAAGCCCCGGCGATTTCGAATCGGTAGTAGAAATTTCAAAAGCGGTGTCATGGCCAACCATTTGTGCCCTTACCCGTGCAGTTCAAAAAGATATTGATGTTGCAGCCGAATCGCTAAAATATGCAAAAAAGGGCCGGATTCATACAGGAATAGGTACTTCACCATTTCACATCAAATATAAACTCAATTCAAATCCTGAAGAAATAATTGAGCGGGCAGTTGCGGCTGTAAAATATGCAAAAAAATATGTGGAAGATGTGGAGTTTTATGCCGAAGATGCCGGCCGCACTGACAATGAATACCTGGCCAAAGTAGTTGAAGCGGTAATTAAAGCCGGTGCCACAGTGGTTAATATTCCTGACACAACAGGTTATACCCTGCCTTATGAATTTGGAGAAAAAATCAAATTCCTGGTTGAGAATGTAAAAGGCATTCACAATGCAGTTATCTCCACCCATTGTCACAACGATTTGGGTATGGCAACAGCTAACACCATATCCGGTATTATAAACGGAGCCCGTCAGGCCGAGGTTACCATTAATGGAATTGGTGAACGTGCAGGAAATACTTCGCTTGAAGAAGTGGTTATGACACTGAAAAGCCGGTATGCCGTTTTGGGAATTGAAACCGGTATCAATACAAAAAACATATACAGCACCAGCCGATTGGTTTCACGATTGATGAACATGCCGGTACAACCAAACAAAGCTGTGGTTGGACGAAATGCTTTTGCCCACTCATCTGGAATTCATCAGGATGGCGTATTGAAACACCGCGAAAATTACGAAATTATGGATCCGGCAGATGTGGGAATCAACGAATCGTCAATTTTACTTACCGCACGTAGCGGACGTGCTGCACTGAAACACCGTTTGGAGTTGCTGGGATTTGAACTCACTAAAGAAAAACTGGATGAGGTTTATGAGCAATTTCTAAAACTGGCCGACAAGAAAAAAGATATCCGCGACGACGATATCGCCTTATTGGTGGGCGATGCCACCCGCCAGGAACGCCGCATCAAGCTTAACTTTTTGCAGGTTTTAACAGGAAAAAACCTTACCCCAATGGCCATTGTCAAACTGGATATATCGGGAGAAAAATTTGAGGCCACCTCATCAGGAAACGGTCCCGTAGATGCAGCCATCAAAGCGGTTAAACAAATTATCCACAGGCAGGTTACTATTGAGGAGTTTCTGGTACAGGCGATCACACGCGGCAGCGACGATATAGGAAAAGTGCATATGCAAATTGAATATAATGATGGTATATTTCACGGATTTGGTGCCAATACCGACATTGTAACTGCGTCAGTGGAAGCTTTTCTCGATGCAGTGAATAAATTGCCGGTAGCACAGTAGAGTTTAAAGTTTAGAGTTCAAAGTGTAAAATATGGAAGCGAAAACATTATTTGATAAAATATGGGATGCCCACGTGGTAAAGAAAGTTGAAGGCGGTCCCAGTGTATTGTATATCGACCGGCATTTGATTCACGAAGTAACCAGCCCGGTTGCATTTTTAGGATTGAAAAACCGGGGTTTGAAAGTATTCAGACCTGACCAGACTACAGCCACACCCGACCACAATGTGCCTACCGAAAACCAGCACCTTACCATTATGGACGAATTGTCGCGTCACCAGGTGGAAATGCTGAAACGAAATTGTGCAGAGCATGGAATTAAATACCATGACTTACAAAGTGATGGACACGGTATTGTGCACATTATCGGCCCTGAACTTGGCCTTACCCAGCCGGGTATGACCATTGTTTGCGGCGACAGTCACACTTCCACTCATGGTGCTTTTGGTACCATTGCCTTCGGAATTGGAACCAGCGAAGTGGAAATGGTTTTGGCCAGCCAGAGCATTATGCAGCCCAAACCTAAAAAAATGCGCATTACGGTAACCGGACAACTAAAAAAAGGCGTAACTGCTAAAGACATTGCGCTTTATATCATTTCGCAAATTTCTACCAGCGGTGGTACCGGACATTTTATTGAATATGCAGGTTCTGCCATTACCAGTCTTTCCATGGAAGGCCGGATGACACTTTGTAACCTGAGTATTGAAAGCGGCGCACGTGGTGGAATGATTGCCCCCGACGAAACCACCATCAATTATGTGAAAGGCCGCCAATACGCACCTAAAGGTGAAGAATGGGAAAAAGCAGTTGCCCGCTGGAATGAACTAAAAAGTGACGACAATGCAGTATTCGATACTGAATATACCTACAGCGCTGATGATATCGAACCCATGATTACCTACGGCACCAACCCGGGAATGGGAATTGGCATAACTAAAAGTATTCCCACAACAAACGGAATGCAGGGAAGCGACAAAAACACCTTTCTGAAATCGTTGCAGTACATGGGATATCACGAAGGCGAACCCATGCTGGGCAAAAAAGTAGATTATGTTTTTGTGGGAAGCTGCACTAACGGCCGGATTGAAGATTTCAGAACGTTTGCAGGTTTTGTAAAAGGCCGCAAAAAAGCTGAGAATCTGACAGCGTGGCTGGTACCTGGTTCACAAAAAGTGGAAAAGCAAATTATTGCCGAAGGGCTGGATAAAATTCTGAAAGAAGCAGGATTTGAACTCCGCCAGCCCGGATGTTCGGCTTGCCTTGCAATGAATGAAGATAAAATACCGGAAGGAAAATATGCAGTATCTACCACAAACCGGAATTTTGAAGGCCGCCAGGGACCAGGCGCCCGCACCATGCTGGCCAGTCCTTTAACAGCAGCGGCAGCAGCAGTTACCGGGGTAATCACGGATCCGAGAGAAATGCTTTAATTTTTTAATGATTAGTGCTGATTGATTATTTTTAAAATTATTAGCTATGGATAAATATGAACTTAAGAAAAGAACAAAACTGTTTGCACATAGATGTGTAATATTTGCCTCATCTCTTCCAAAAAATAAATTAGGAGCACATTTTGAAGGTCAGTTAATGAGATGTATAACTTCGGTTGCAGTTAACTATAGGGCTGTTCTTTCAGCTCATTCGAAACCAGCATTTGCGGCAAAATTATCAGTTGTATTAGAAGAATCGGACGAATTTGATTTTTGGATAGAATTTGCGCTCGATGAAGGTTTAACTACTCCTGAAATTGCACAACCACTTATGAAGGAAGCAAAAGAATTATCAGCAATATTTATCTCATCAAGAAAAAAAATTCAAACCCGGTAGTTCTTCTAAATAATCATTAATCAGTAATAAATAATAAATTGTATGGCATACGATAAATTTTCAAAAATAACTTCACCGGCAGTACCAATACCGTTTGAAAACGTGGACACTGACCAAATTATTCCGGCCCGTTTTTTAAAGGCCGTTGAACGTAAAGGATTTGGCGATAACCTGTTTCGAGATTGGCGTTACAATAAAGATGGCAGTCCGAAAGCCGACTTTCCGTTAAACAATCCAAAATATTCAGGAAAAATTCTGGTAGCCGGGAAAAACTTCGGCAGCGGCTCAAGCCGCGAACATGCCACCTGGGCTATCTACGATTACGGCTTCAGGGTTGTGGTTTCCAGCTTTTTTGCAGATATTTTTAAAAACAACGCATTGAACACCGGGTTGCTCCCGGTTGTTGTTTCACCTGGGTTCCTTCAAAAAATATTCAATGCCATCGAAAAAAATCCTGAAGCAGAATTCGAAACTGATTTGGAGAAGCAAACATTCACCATTCTTGAAACAGGCGAATCGGAGGAATTTGAAATTAATTTGTATAAAAAGCACTGCCTGCAGAACGGGCTCGACGATATCGACTATCTGGTGGAAATGAAAAATGAAATTGCAGCATTTGAAGCTGCACGGTAAAATTCAGAAAGAAAAAAATGACAGGCAAAACAGTTGAAATAGAAGGGAAGTGCCTCACAATAATGGATACCACCTTGCGTGATGGCGAACAAACTTCGGGAGTTTCGTTTAGCGAAACAGAAAAACTTAGTGTAGCAAAAGTCTTGCTCGAAGATGTAAACGTTGACCGGATTGAAATTGCTTCGGCAAGAGTTTCAGAAGGCGAATTCAAAGGAACCCAGCGTGTTATGAAATGGGCAGCCGAAAAAGGCCATTTGAAAAGAGTGGAAGTTCTTGGTTTTATTGATGGGAACATTTCGTTGCAGTGGATTGCCGATGCAGGAGGCAAAGTGGTTAATTTGCTTTGTAAAGGTTCGTATAAACACGTTACCGAACAATTACGGAAAACCCCGGAAGAACATGTAGCCGACATAAAAAAAGTATTGGATTTCGCCCGGGAAATGGAAATAGATGTAAATATTTACCTGGAAGACTGGTCGAACGGAATGCGCAATTCAAAAGAATACGTTCATTTTATGATTTCGAACCTGAAAGATGAAAACATTCAACGCATAATGCTACCCGATACACTGGGCATTTTAGATCCGGATGAAACCTACGATTTCTGCAAAGAAATGATTGAGACTTATCCCGAAGTTGAATTCGATTTTCATGCACATAACGACTACGACCTGGCCATTGCCAATGTTTTTCATGCCATAAAAGCCGGTATTCGTTGTGTTCACACTACAGTAAACGGGTTAGGTGAAAGAGCAGGAAATGCACCACTTTCGAGTGTAATTGCAACCATAAAAGACCACCTGAAAATGAAAACCAACGTAAACGAAAGCCAATTAAACAAGGTTTCAAAATTGGTTGAAACGTTTTCAGGAATTCGCATTCCCACCAACAAACCACTCATAGGCGAATTTGTTTTCACGCAGTGCAGCGGCATTCATGCTGACGGCGATAACAAAAACAATCTCTATTTTAACGACCTGCTTCCCGAACGTTTTGGCAGAATCAGACAATATGCACTTGGAAAAACCTCAGGTAAAGCCAACATTAAAAAGAATCTTTTAGACCTGGGAATTGAACTGGATGCCGAATCGCTGAAAAAAGTTACACACCGCGTTATTGAACTTGCTGACGAAAAAGAAACCATAACAAACGATGATTTGCCTTACATTGTTGCCGATGTG
>JAZBNQ010000230.1:0-4135 GCA_036350775.1 Mariniphaga sp. | reverse complement strand
TGTTAAGAAATATAAAACAAAAGGAAAATGGTGACCTTGAAGAAAGAATAAGAAAATGCCATTGTTAAATGATCCAAATTTCATAACTTGTATAACTAAGTGCAATGAGCTCTGGTTTTATCACAACTTAGATGGATGCCACCGGGTATTGGCCCGGTGGCTTTTTTATGGGGCAGCAACTTTTATCTGCCCTGATTCATTTCATTTAATCTAAAACAGAACTTTAAATTCTATTTCGAATAAAACTCGTTAAGAGTAATTACATCATTGGAACTACAAACGGGGCAAGTCGGATTTTTCTCTTTATAATCGTTAAAACTGGCCTGGCAAGTGTTGCATTTATACCAATTTTCGTCAAAATAAATGTCACCGCCTTTAAAAAGAATATCACGACCTTCAACAAACGCTGTCGCTACTTTATTCCTGGCTTCTTCGTAAATACGGGTAAGTGTTGGCCGGGAAACGTCCATGTGCACCGCAGCCTGCTCCTGGGTAAGATTTTGGTAATCGAGTAACCGGATGGCCTCGTATTCTTCAAGGCGAAGAATGACTTCATTGGATTTACGGCCACGAACGCCATAAACCGACATACCTTTGATTACGGGGGGCACCTGAATTCTTCTGTTTCTTTTTCTTCTGGGCATATTAAATCGAATTAAGTTTACTCAATAAAAAATGATCGGCCAAAACCAATGCGGCCATGGCTTCAACAATAGGCACGGCGCGTGGTAATACGCACGGGTCGTGCCTTCCTTTTGGATTTATGGTAGTTTCGTTGCTGTTTTTGTCAACTGTTCTTTGTTCTTTCAACAGGGTTGCAATAGGTTTAAAGGCCACGTTAAAGTAAATATCTTCTCCGTTGGAAATACCTCCCTGAATACCGCCGGAATGGTTGGTTTTTGTTCTTATACCTTTTTCAGTTTGAACAAATACATCGTTATGCTGTGAGCCACTGAGTTTCGTGCCCTCAAAACCCGAACCGTATTCAAATCCTTTTACGGCGTTAATACCCAGCATGGCAAAACCAAGATCGGCATGAAGTTTATTAAAAACCGGTTCGCCCAAACCGGCAGGCACTCCCTGAATAACACATGTAATTACACCTCCCACAGTATCACGATCTTCAGCGGCGGCTTCAATCCGGGCAATCATTTTTTCAGCTGTTTCAGCATCGGGGCAACGCACCAGGTTGTTTTCGGTTTTGGAAAGATCAAGTTCTGTATAATGTTTCTGAAGTTTGATTTCGCCTACCTGCGAAACAAATGCCTGAATGGAAACTCCCGGTTTGGCAAGCAGTTGTTTGGCAATTGCACCTGCCACCACCCGGGCAATTGTTTCGCGGGCTGAAGAACGGCCACCACCACGATGATCGCGGGTTCCGTATTTTTTTATGTAGGTATAATCGGCATGCGACGGGCGGAATACATCTTTTAAATCGTTGTAATCGCCAGAATGCTGATCTTTGTTCCAGATAGCAAATGCAATGGGTGTTCCCTGGGTTTTCCCTTCAAAAATTCCGGATAGAAAATCAACCTGGTCGGGTTCCTTACGCTGGGTGGTAATTTTAGATTGCCCGGGTCTGCGTCGGGCCAAATCGTTCTGAATAAGCTCAATATCGAGTTCTATGCCGGCAGGACAACCGTCAATAATTCCACCGATTCCACGTCCGTGGGATTCGCCGAAAGATGTCAGCCTAAATATTTTTCCAAATGTATTCATAGTGAAAAAAACCCCGTTTTCTTTGATTTTCAGCTAGAAAACGGGGTTAAATTAATTATTTTGAACTAATAATCAAAATCTGTTTATCAACCGCATCCGCAACCGCCATGACTATGGTCGTGATGATCGTCGCCGCAACCTTCATCGCCGCAACCACCACTTCCACAGCCACAACCCCCACCCGAAAGAATCTGTGCAAGTTCTTCGTCTGAGGCTTCACGGACTTCAAGTACTTTACCAGAAAAATACAAGTCATCACCAGCCAGCGGATGGTTAAAATCCATTTTAATATTTTCGTCGTTTATATCGAGTACCAAGCCATTTAGTCGCTGACCGTTGCTGCTCATCATGGGCACGGTGTTTCCAACAGCAATAAGTTCATCATCAAATTTGCCGTCTACCAGAAAAACACTTTTTGGCAGATCAACAATGGCGTCTTTATTAATTTCGCCATACGCATCATTTTTGGATAACCTGATTTCAAAAGGTTCTCCCTCCTTTAATCCGGCTAAATGTGATTCGAACTTGGGCAGCATGGTACCAGCTCCATAAAGAAACTGTAAAGGCCTGTCGTCAGTTGTTTGTTCTATAACCTCTCCCTGCTCATCGTCAATACGTAAATCGTAGGTTAAGGTAACCATTGCATTTTTTGATATTTCCAGCATAATTTCTTGTTTTTTAAATAAACTGCAAATTAACTGTTTTTAGCGGACAGAACAAAATACCTTTCTGTCTTTTTATAAAGTTTTAAACAAAAATTCAAACAAAAAGATTGACATATTTCAAACTTTATTCACTTTTTTATAATTCTTCGAGAAATCATTTGGTTACCTGCATTAATTTTCAAAATATAACTACCTGATTGTAAATATCCTATATCGAAAGAAGCCAATCGATCCTGCCGGTTTAATTTTTCTTTAAATACTGAAACACCCCGCAAATCGATAATGACCAAATTTTCTGCAGAAGGCGGAATATTGGTAATATTAATAAAATCATCTACCGGATTGGGATAAACAATCACCTCATCCCATTTTTCCATAACCGGTGCCGAAACCGGAACAGAAAAAATTACCTGAAACGAATGCCACGCCTTTTTTTCGTTTGACGTGCCGGAAATTGTAACAACAGCTTCGCCTTTCATTCCGGGTGTTGCATTCAAAGCCAGCATGGTTTTTTCAGGCTCGCCTGGTTTACCACCTTTTACGACCGAACCATTAAGTAACGCAGGATTATCAATGAATTCCAGTTTTAACTGAATTTCTGAATCCGCATTGTCCGGGTCAGTGAAAACTGAATCCAAATCCACATAAAATACCTCCTTTGAGGTAAAAGCATTGGTGATGACTGGCACCGGCTTATTAATAACAGGAGGCAAATCCAGATGGTTGACCTGGTCAATGCAAAAATAGGCCGGAGTATTCATACCCCAGGTTCCTAGATCTGAAGATGACAAACTGAACCGCAAAACAGATATTTCGCCAAGTGAAGTAACATCAACCCACTTCCAGGTATCAAGGATGTAATCCCCCTGATTGTTTTCAAACCTCAAGTCGGCCAAATAAAAATCCAGCGTGCCGGTTGTATCGCCATTTTCGGAAATTCCGGTAATTGTAATCTTAAACCAGTCGGGGTCGTTTCCGCTTTTGCCGCCAAATTTTTTAGAAAAATCGTCGCCGTTTTTCATCGACCAGTAAGAATAGGTTGAATTGGTAACGTAAAATCCTGCAACAACAGTTGGTTCGAATTCGATTTCAGAATAACCCGAAACATAAGAAACCGCGTAAGCCGGACTTTCCAATGCCCCTTCACCGGGAATGGCGCTGTACTGATTTCCCCAACCCGGAGTTTGATTGTCGGTTACTGATGAAGCAGCAAAACCACTCCAGGCATCCCAATCAGCATTGTAACTGTTTTTAAACGAAAAACCTCCACTTTTGAAGAATCCTTTTCCATCAGCCCCATTGTAAAAACTTTCCTCGTTCAAATCCAAATCTTCCATTCCGCCTTCAGCCAAAAATCCGGGTAAACCAGGGTCAATTCCGTTAAAATTGTCCATACAAAAATAGGCTGGTGTGTTCATGCCCCAGTCGCTCATATCGGTTGATTCCAAACTGAAAAACAATTCAGTAACCACACCAAGCGAAGACAAGTCAAACCACTCCCAGGTTTTTACAATGTAATCCTCTTCTGAATTTTCAGACCTGAAATCGGCCAGAAAGAATTCAACTTTTCCCGTTTGATTTCCCCGGATGTCAATCCCGGAAACAATCAGTTTTAAATAGTCAGAATCCGTTCCGTCTTCACCGCCGAATTTTTTCGAAAAACCATCGCCATCGCGCATGGAAAGGTACGTGTAAGTTGAATTGGTAACAAAAACTCCGGAAATTTCAACGGGATTCTCAAAATCCATTTT
>JAZBNQ010000229.1:0-3483 GCA_036350775.1 Mariniphaga sp. | reverse complement strand
CCGCAGGGAACGCTATACGGCCGAAACGCCATGGGCGGACTGATAAATGTAATTACCAACAAACCGCACAACGAACAGGCAACCACTGTTACTATAGATTACGGAAACTTCAACCAAATCCGGTCAAACATCACACACAACCAGCCCGTCGGAAAATCGCTGGCAGTGCAGGGAAGCCTGAACCAGCGCCACAACGACGGATTTTATACCAATACATTCTCGCAAACCGAAGTGG
This sequence comes from Mariniphaga sp., assembly GCA_036350775.1. Lineage (GTDB taxonomy): Bacteria > Bacteroidota > Bacteroidia > Bacteroidales > Prolixibacteraceae > Mariniphaga. The sequence goes on along the minus strand of JAZBNQ010000229.1, from coordinate 3,248 downwards.
ATAAAATCAACAGTTATTCGGGCCGGTTAAAAGCTTTATTCACTCCATCGAAAAAATTTAACGCTCTTGGGAATATTCAATACGAAGACAGTCGCCAGGGCGGTTATCCCTATGCGTTGTTCGATGATGAAAAAATGCAGGCCGGTGAAATTTCGTACGATAAAAAGAGCATTTATAACCGCAAACTTTTATCGGCCGGGCTGAATCTGAATTATTCTGCTCCGGAATTTTCGGTGCGGGCAGTCAGCAGTTTCCAGTCGCTGGACGATTTTCAGGAAATTGACCAGGATTTTACACCACAGTCGTTGTTTTTTGTAGAGCAGAATCAGGAATTGCACATGCTGGCCCAGGAGATAAACATTGAATCGGCAAAAGGCGGCTCCTACAACTGGTTGTTTGGAACTTTCGGCTTTAAGCAACTGCTCGACAAAGCTGTTACAGTGGAGTATGGCGAAGACGGCCTGGTTCAGTTTAAACTGCCATTTTCGGAATATTACTACACCAAAACCTACAACAATACCAACTCAGGCATTGCCTTTTTTCATCAATCTACCCTCGATTTGGGCGAATTTACTTTGTCGGCGGGCATTCGTGCCGATTACGAAAAGGCAAGCCTGGATTACACTGATGACCGGTTCAGAAACGGCAATGCAACCCGAGCCGATGAATTTGTAAGCGACATGGATTTTTTTGAAATCTTACCAAAAGTGGCAATAAAATATAGCATTAACGAATATTTGGTTCCGTATGCAACCGTTGCAAAAGGCTACAATTCCGGAGGATTCAATTCAACTTTTGAACGCGAGGAAGACCGCTCGTTTGATCCCGAACACTCTTGGAATTACGAAGCCGGATTAAAAGCCAAATGGCTGCAACAACGGATTTATGCCAACCTGGCTTTTTTCTATATTGATTGGACCAACCAGCAAATTTACCAGACCGTGCCCAGCGGAACAGGTTCGATGCTGACCAATGCCGGAAAATCGGAAAGCAAAGGTGTGGAACTGGAATTAAAAGCCCTCCCCGCTCAAAACCTTGAAACCTGGCTCACTTTCGGGTATAACGAAGCCAGATTTGTAGAATACATAAAAGATGAAAATGAAGATTACAGCGGCAATTATCTACCATACGTGCCATTATATTCGTTCAATGTTGGTGGGAATTACAATATAGATGTCAGGACAAGCTGGCTCGACCAAATCCGGATTAACATGTCTTACAACGGATTTGGAAAACATTACTGGCACGAGTCGAATGAAGCGTACCAGGATTTCTACGGGTTGTTGAACCAACGCATTAGTTTCGAAAAAAACAACATTACTTTTTCGTTTTGGGGAAAAAATATTTTAAACACAGAATACAATTCCTTTTATTTTCAGGCGTTGGGTAATTCATATGCACAAATTGGGAAACCAGCTACCCTGGGTGTTAACCTCAAAGTAGTATTTTAACAGACAAAATGAAAAGACTGGAAGCAAACAAGTATTTCACCCTGCTGAGCCTCTACCTGGCACAGTCCATTCCCATGAGTTTTTTTTCAACGGTGGTGCCGGTCATCATGCGGATGGAAAACTATTCGCTGGAATCCATCGGGTATCTGCAATTGATTAAATTACCGTGGATTTTGAAATTTTTATGGGCCCCGATGGTGGACAGAAATTGCAGCAGTACCAAACAATACCGGCGCTGGATTCTGGCATCGGAAATATTTTATGCCATTGTTATTTTTTCCATCGGGTTCTTAAACCTCGAAACCAGTTTTTCTACCATCATTATATTAATGGTAATCGCTTTCACTGCGTCGGCAACGCATGACATTGCCACCGATGCGTTTGCAATATTAATTTTAAAGGAGCGGGAACGAAGTTTGGGAAACAGCATGCAGTCGGCCGGTAATTTTATGGGAACCCTAATGGGAAGTGGCGTTTTGCTGGTCATTTATCATTATTGGGGATGGCAGTATCTGCTTTTTTCACTGGCAGCTTTTGTATTGATCGTTCTGGTTCCGGTTTCACTTTACCCGGCGCGCGAAAAAAAACAACTGGATAAGTCACGAAAAAATATTTCGCCACTGGAATTTGTTTATTTTTTCAGGCAGAAAAAAATTGGAGGTCACTTATTGTTGTTGTTTCTTTTTTATTCAGGCCTGATTGGAATATTAACCATGGTAAAACCTTACCTGGTTGATTTAGGTTACGACGTAAAACAAATCGGTTTCATTTCTGGTATTTTCGGAACGGCCTGCGGCGCTCTAATGACCGTACCAGCCGGAATATTTATCCGAAAAGTTGGATTGAATAAAGCTGTGTGGGTATTTCCTGCTATTAATATAATAGTAGCCATATTCTTTTTCGGACTCACTTTTACCGGCCATCCGTTATACCTTATATATATAGGTATCGGATTACTGTGGGCTGCTTATGCCATGTCGTCGGTTTTTGTTTACACGCTGGCCATGAAAATTGTGCGAAAAGGACGGGAAGGAACCGACTTTACCATCCAGATTGTAATTACACACCTGAGCAGCCTGATTATTGCCGTTATGAGCGGAAAGGTTGCTGATGCTATCGCTTATCGTGGGCTTTTTGCCATTGAAGTTGGGTTAGGATTGCTTATCTTTATACTTATTCCGTTTATTTTTAAAAATCATTTTTATAGTTTATATGAAAATTCCTGAAAACCTTATTCAAAAATATAACGTGCCGGTGCCGCGTTACACCAGCTACCCACCGGCCAACTTTTTCCACGAAAACTTTGGGCCAGAACAATATATAAAAGCCATTGAACAGTCCAACCACGAGTGGCCCGAAAACATTTCGTTATACATTCACATTCCGTTTTGCTCCAAAATGTGCCACTTTTGCGGGTGCAACACCCAATTCACCCGCGATAAGGCAAAAATGGGCCGGTATGTGGAGGCCGTGAAAAAGGAAATTAAAATGGTGAAAAAACTGCTCGACCCTTCGCGAAAAGTTTCGCAGGTACACTGGGGCGGTGGAACACCAAATACATTACCCATTGAAATGATTCGCGGAATAATGGATCTTATACACGAAAATTTTGAATTCATTAATAAACCTGAAATTGCCATTGAATGCCACCCGGCCATGCTCGACGAAAGCTACACCGGGCAATTGGTACTTGCAGGATTCAACCGTTTCAGCCTGGGCATTCAGGATTTTAAACAAGAGGTGCTTGACAATGTAAACCGCGATGCACCCAATGTACCGGTAAAAGAAATAGTAAGT
>JAZBNQ010000228.1:0-3398 GCA_036350775.1 Mariniphaga sp. | reverse complement strand
CCACAGGTTCGTTACCTTCCATAACTGCCACACATGAGTTGGTAGTCCCTAAGTCGATTCCAATTATTTTTCCCATTTTAATATGTATTTCGTTATTGTTTAAATTTTCTGTTCAGTTATTTCAATAAAACTGTACCCTGAATATCAATGACTGTGCCATCGGGAAAATCGGGGAACAATCCGAAATTATGACACAGCAAAAACGGAATAGGGGAAACCTTCTGTCAAAAACCGGTGACAAAAAGGCAGAAATATCTTTCCGGGATAAAACAGGGATGCTAAAAACATGGACAGATATTTTTAGTTGAACAGAAAAGTTTGCTATTTTCGATGGCTTAAATCTAAATAAAATGACAACAAAACCTTTACGAACAGAGCCTCAAAAACGGCTGTATTCGCTTGATGCCCTTCGCGGTTTCGATATGTTCTGGATAACAGGAGGCGGAGCGCTCGCCATCGCACTTTCGCAGCAAACCGGCGCCAACTGGCTCGAAACACAAATGCACCATGTAAAATGGGAAGGCTTTCGGTTTTACGACCTCATTTTTCCGCTGTTTATGTTTATTGCGGGAGTGGCTATTCCTTTTTCCATAATATCGAAACTGGAAAAGAATGTTCCGCAACGAAAGCTTCTGGCAAAAGCCTTCAAACGCCTCGTTGTATTAATCCTTCTGGGTATTTTGTATAACGGCACATTCCGAAACGGATTCCAGGATGGGCGGATTGCCAGTGTTTTGGGACAAATTGGTATCGCGTACTTTTTCGCTGCTGTTATTGTCATTTATTTTCAGTCGGTGCGCAACAGACTCATCTGCCTGACGTGTATTTTGACAGGCGTTGGCATTTTGCAGTTGCTGATTCCGGTACCCGGGTTTGGTGCCGGCATTTTAACTCCCGAAGGTTGCATAAACGGCTACATCGACCGCCTGCTTTTGCCTGGCAGGCTTTACGGCGGCACTTTCGACCCCGAAGGAATTCTTTGCAGTCTTTCTGCCACAGGCATAACCCTGATGGGAACTTTTGCGGGTTCCATTCTGCGAAATAAAAAAACCAGCGACTGGCAAAAAATGGGATACCTTGCCGCATCTGGCGTTTCAGGAATTGCAATTGCTCTTGCCCTCTCCTCCTTTTATCCCATAATAAAAAGCTGCTGGACATCGCCATTTAATTTGCTCACCGGGGGAATCAGCTTTTTGCTACTGGCATTTTTTTACCTGGTAATCGACCACTGGGGTTTCCATAAATGGGCATTTTATTTCCGTGTAATTGGCATGAACTCCATTTTTGTTTACCTGTTTGCCCGCATTGTGGATGTACCGCGCATAACCGATTTTTTCCTTGGTTGGCTGGCCAAACCAATGGGCGAAAACGGCGAGCTTTTACTCATAATCGGAAACCTGCTGGTCATTTGGCTAGTACTCTATTACATGTACAAAAAGAAAATTTTTCTGCGGGTTTAAAATATTAATTATGATACCTTTGCATAAATACATCGAAAATGCTGGATAAGAAATCTGAAATACGTATCGTTGATTTTCTTCGGCAAAAAATTAAAAATTTGTCCGGACTGTATTTGTTTGGAAGTTATGCAACAGAAATGCACACCTCCCGAAGCGATTTGGATATTGCATTTCTGACTTCTGAAAAAATTCCCGCAGTTGACCGGTGGAAAATCCAGGAAGAGCTGGCTTCACTTATTGATATAGACATTGATCTTGTTGATTTAAAAGAGGCATCGGTAATTTTACGTGCAGAAGTTGTTGAAAACGGAAAACGGATTTACACAGGAAACGCTTATGCATGCGATTATTTTGAAATGGTAACCTATTCGTTGTATGCAGATTTGAATGAATCCAGAATGGATATTTTGAATGACATAAAAGAAAAATATGGACGAAATCCTGATAAATAAAAGTGGAACTATTTCACGCTGTATTAAAAGAATTCGCGAAGATTACCAGGATGATTTCAAAGTAAACTTCACGAAGCAAGACTCAGTTATTTTAAATATTGAACGGGCCTGTCAGGCTTCAATTGACATCGGCAACAGATTAGTCAGAATTAAAAATCTCGGCTTACCACAAAGTAACAGGGATACCTTCCTAAAACTTGAACAAAACAAAATTATTTCGCCGGAAATGAGCAAAAGCCTTCAGGCAATGGCAGGTTTCCGAAACCTAGCAGTTCACAATTATGGTTCACTCAATATTGATGTGGTTATTGATATTATTGAAAACCATATTCTTTTGCTTCAGAATTTTGCGGAAATTGCTTTAGAAAAAAGTTGAATTTAATACCTGCTCCTGTAAACCGAAACTGACACTTCAGGTCCCGGTAGCATAAACTGGTCGTTTGGAGCAATGCGCCAGGCCAGTGCTGTTTCAATTCGGTATTTTTTATTCACCTGGCTGAAATATTCCAAATACGGAACAAAATTGTGGCGGACTGCGCCCAAATCATCCAATCCGTCAACTACCATTCCTGAAAAATATTTTAACCCAAAACCGTATTCATTTTTTAAATTGGGGTAAAAACTCCAGCCCAAATCGGTTTCCAGTAAAATCCAGTCTTTCCTTTTGTAACCATTGTAACTAAGGCTGGCGCTCAGGTTTCTGTTCCGGTTCAGACTGCAATATTTGTGGTTTTCATACCTGAAGTACCCTCCGTAAACAAAATCAGGTTCGCGGTTGAAATAGTTAAAAAACGGCCCGAACTCAATGCGGGAACCATTCAATCTCGGACGGAATTCAGATAATTCCCAGTCTGACCAATTCATTTCAGGCGATTTCAACATCAATTCACTTTTCAGAAACTGGCCCAACTGCTCCCATTCATTTTCAGATGAATGACCAGTGCGAGCATTCCGCTGGTGTTTTATCCGTGCGATTTCACGTGTTACTTTCAGAATTTCTGCTTCAGAAAAAAGCCGTCCCGGATAATATTTTTCAAGTAGCCAGTTAGCTGCCATGTAGTGATTTACCAGGTTAACCCGTCCAATCCCCCACCCAGTTTTTGCCTGAAAACCGTACCTGAGTTTTGAATGTTCTGATTTTTCATTATATGGAATAGTAACCTGGTTCGAATCGGTTTGAAAACCTTCGGCATTTCTACTGAAAATGCCATAACGGCCCCAGGCATTCACACTTACAATGGTGTAATTTTTCGCATCGAAATAGAACCTGGCCGAATAGTTTGCCTGTACATTTCCCTGAAGACCGGCTACTTTTTGTTCAGCATCTATGTACTGAACTTTTGTACTGTCAATCCAGTCGCCTTTCCCGAAAAGAGGCCCCGCTTCAAACAACAAGTTCCAGGTTTCCTGCCGGTATGGCAGATAAATCCAGTTGCGGTTTTCCCACCTGAATCCGGCATTGATTTTTTTTAGTTCTTCAAAATAT
>JAZBNQ010000227.1:0-2380 GCA_036350775.1 Mariniphaga sp. | reverse complement strand
TAAAAGTTAAATTTGTATTTGAATTGCGAACTTTTTGATAAACATTAAAAATTTTGCATTGTTTTTCATAACGACTATTTGATAATTTTAAATCAGCAATGGATAAATATTCATCGGTTGGAAACCAGGAACAGGAAACAATTGACGACCTGTACCAAACATATCTTAAAAATCCTGAAGCTTTGGATAAAAGCTGGCAGCATTTTTTTGCCGGATTTGAATTGGCTCGCACCAATTATCCTGTTAAGCAGGCCATGGCAATGGCAGGCAACATTAATAAGGAATTTGCCATTTTGGGTTTAATCCACGGGTATCGCCAGCGCGGACATTTGTTTACCAAAACAAACCCGGTAAGAGCCCGCCGTAAATACGCTCCTACACTCGGCATTGAAAATTTTGGCCTGGATAATGATGATTTGGAAACGACTTTTCAGGCCGGAAACGATATTGGCATTGGCCCTGCAAAACTGAAAGATATTGTTGAACATCTTGAAGCAACTTATTGTCGTTCCATCGGGGTTGAATACGTATATATGCGTAAACCTGAAGTGGTTCAGTGGCTGAAGGAAAAAATGGAGAGCAGTCGCAATTCGCAGGAACTTTCGGAGGAAAAACGAAGAGATATTTTTTATCATTTAAAAATAGCGGTTGGTTTCGAAAGTTATATTCATAAGAAATTTGTAGGGCAAAAACGGTTTTCTCTTGAAGGCGCCGAAAGTTTAATACCTGCGCTCGATGCTGTTATTGAACGTGGCGCCGAACTGGGCATCGAAGAGTTTGTTTTGGGAATGGCACACCGCGGCAGGCTGAACATTTTAGCCAACATTCTTGAAAAACCGTACGAAAATATTTTCAAGGAATTTTACGGGAAAGAATACGAAGAAGACATTTGGCATGGGGATGTAAAATACCATTTGGGATATGAAAACGAAGTGGAAACCGATTTCGGTAAAAAAGTAAAACTGAAACTAATGCCCAATCCTTCGCACCTCGAGGCGGTTGGACCTATTGTTCAGGGAATGGTGCGCGCACGAATCAATTCGGTTTATGACAGCGATTATAGTAAAGCAGCCGGAATTATTATTCACGGCGATGCGGCTGTGGCTGCACAAGGTGTGGTTTACGAAACCATTCAGATGTCGCAGCTCGACGGTTACCGGACAGGAGGGACCATTCATTTGGTTATTAACAATCAGGTTGGTTTTACAACACCATACATCGATGCCCGATCCAGTACCTATTGTACTGATGTGGCCAAAGTAACCCGTTCGCCGGTCTTTCATGTAAATGGCGACGATGTGGAAGCACTGGTTTATACGATTACGCTTGCCATGGAGTTCAGACAGAAGTTTCAGACCGATGTATTTATCGACATACTTTGTTACCGGAAATACGGACACAACGAAGGCGATGAACCACGGTTTACGCAACCCATGTTATACAAAGCCATAGAGAAACATCCGAATCCACGTGACATTTATGTGGAAAAACTGGATAGGCTGGGAATTATCTCCAACGAAGAGGCCAGAAAAGAGATTAAGGACTTCGATAAGTTTCTGGATCAAAAGTACAAAGAGTCTGAGAAGATTGACAAACTGAAAATCCGGAAATTTTTGCTCAATGAATATGAATCGTATGAAATGCCTCAAAAATCGATGTTCGACCAGTCGGTGAAAACCGGGGTAAAAGCCGAAATACTATTTAAAATTGCAGAAAAAATAAACAGCCTTCCCAAAGATTTAACCTTCTTTAAAAAGGTTAACCGCATTTTATCTGACCGGCGAATGATGATGCTCGACGACCGCCTCGACTGGGCCATGGCCGAATTGCTTGCATACGGAACACTGGTAGCCGAAGGCCATCCGGTGCGTTTAAGCGGACAGGATTCCGAACGTGGAACGTTTGCCCACCGCCATGCTTCTTTTGTGGTGGAAGGCACCGACGAGAAGTATTTTCCTTTAAAGCATGTAACTGATGATCAGGAAACTTTTCATGTCTATAATTCACTCCTTTCAGAGTATGCCGTTATGGGATTTGAATACGGATATGCACTGGCCAAACCCAATGGTTTAACCATTTGGGAAGCTCAGTTTGGTGATTTTAGTAATGTTGCTCAGGTTGTTATTGACCAATATATCACTTCCGCATTTGAAAAATGGGGAATGATGAACAACCTGGTTTTGCTTTTGCCTCATGGTTACGAGGGGCAGGGGCCCGAACACTCCAGCGGCCGCATCGAACGTTTTCTGGAATTATCTGCCAACAACAACATTCAGGTAGTTGTGCCTACAACACCGGCAAACATGTTCCATCTTTTACGCCGGCAGGTAAAAATGAAAATGCGGTTGCCACTCATCGTTTTTACACCGAAAAGTTTGCT
>JAZBNQ010000226.1:0-2594 GCA_036350775.1 Mariniphaga sp. | reverse complement strand
TCAATTTGATCATCCACTTTTTTCCGGGCAAAAAGTTGAAGTTAGCAGCAACCGCATTGCGCCCGAACAAAAGTTTCGTGAATACACTATTGTATATGAAGACCAACACATTATTGTGATTGACAAGATGGCCGGACTGCTTTCCATGGCCACCGAAAATGAAAAACGGGCAACGGCTTTTAGTTTGTTAAGCCGGCATGTGAAAAAGCAGGACCGGGACAACAAAATTTTTATTGTGCACCGCCTCGACCGCGAAACATCGGGCCTCATGCTTTTTGCCAAAAGCGAGGAGGTGAAAAACAAACTTCAGGAGAAATGGAACGAAACCATTGTTGAACGGACTTATCTTGCCGTGGTGGAGGGGAAAGTAGAAAAAAAGGAAGGAACTGTTAATTCATATCTTTCCGAAGATAAAGTTTTTAAAATGCATTCGTCGCAAAATCCCGCCAGCGGGAAAAAAGCGGTTACTCGCTTTTCAGTTTTAAAGAAAAGCAACGCTTATTCGTTATTAAAAGTAAACCTCGAAACCGGCCGGAAAAACCAGATTCGCATTCACATGCAGGAGATGGGGCACTGCGTAGCCGGCGACAAAAAATACGGAGCCGCAACAAACCCAATGAAACGACTGGGTTTGCATGCCCAACAACTTTCCTTTATTCATCCAGCAACTGGCGAAAAAATGAACTTTGAAACCAACGTTCCGCGAGTGTTTATGAGGTTGTTTTAAAAAAATGGTTGAAAAAACGAGGTTATGTTCCACTTCCGGAACGCTGTCTGTCAGTTTTCCTGAGACTGGAAGAATCGTTGTTTGCGGTCTGATTTAAGGTTATGGTGATACGTGAAATGAAAATCAACGACTAAAATCCTCCGTCCCGCCGGCTGGCGGGCCACCTCTTCCGCAGAAATCTCTGAGGGGCTTTAAAAAGGAGAACTCACTCCGATGGACATAATCGCAGTCAGTTATATTCTGCAATATCTACAACACCGTACTTATACACTCTGTCATCAATGGCAGGAGGTGCAGAATTTACTATTTTATTGTTTTTTATTTCAGCCCCTCTCGGAAGTGCAGGATCATCATCGTAAATTTCCTGCAACCAGGGAAACCGTTCGCTCCAGGGCAGTTGATTGATGGGAACTGCACTTAACCGGGGCCATAACGACAACTCACGATCATTTAAATGGTGTTGAAACCAGCCGGCATATCCCCGGGCATCATACATAATCGAGGCTTTCGGACAATTAATAATGCTGTTGCCATTTACCCTATTATATCGTCCGCCGCCAATTAATATCCCCGAAGGACAGTCTTTAATATGATTGTCAACAACACTAATTCCCGAGGCCAAATCATCCAAATAAATGGCCCAGTTATGGTGGTGGCTTGCCTGCCCCAATTCACTGATAATGTTTCCGCTGATTTCGGTTCCGCCCATTGTCCAGTCCCTTCCGCAATAAATGGCCCCGGCATCGGAAGTATTCAAACAAACTTTCCTGATTTCATTTTGAGCAATTAAATGATCATTGCCCGAAAAAAGAATCGCGGTGTGGGGCGCGAAACTTATTTTGTTACTTCTTACAATATGCCCAACACCTTCTAAATTAACTGCCGGAGCATAGGTTTTTATATGTCGCGAGAAATGAGTAACGAAACAATTTTCCACAAAATGATTTGCCTTTGTTAACGTATTTCTGTCGCCACCCGAAAGGAAAATTCCGGTACTTCCAATGTAGTTGAGAGTACTGTTTTTCACCCCGCAGCTTTTTCCGCCGGTTATCTTTATGGCCGACTGAGCCAATCCCTTCATTTCGCATGATTCAATCACTACCGATTTAGAATCGGATATATTAACAGCCAGATTGTTGTGATAACTGAAGCTGATATTTTCAATTTTTATTTGATTACAGGCTTGTATGTCGAAAAGGGTAAAATCCTGGTAAGCAATTTGAATCGACTCGACTTTCTCATCTGAAAAAGAATGAATAAAACGTATTGTCCCGGTCTCAGGATTAAAATAGTATTCATTTTCAACATCAACATATTGGGGTTGATTCAGAGCATAAAAGAGACCTCCCGAAGGTGCTCCCATTCCATAATTGTGTGGAGCAGCGAGTGAAATCTCCCCGGTTTGCCGATCGATGGAATCAACCCGGATTATTTCGTCAAACCATTTAAAACTCCAGTAACCATTTAAAAATAAGGGAAGGTCTTCATTATAATTTTCCAGAAGTTCAGCCGAATAAAATTTCGCTGGCATTTGTTTCGCTTTCTCATTAGTTGGTTTTCTTCCAGCCTCAGCTATTGAATCTGCTTTTATAAAGCCCTCATTGGGATAGCGGGCCAGGGATAACGGTTTTCCGTCAATGTAGATTTCCGGCCAGCCTGCATACCCCCTGAATGAATCTGGCCAGTCTGGCATTTTTAACTCCGGGAAAGTAATCTCATACAATCCTGCTGCTTCATCAAGGCAAGCGAGCTTTTTAACCGGCACGTCCATGCCCGAGGTAATTATTACATCGCCCGGCTTTTCACCTCTGATAACCAAATTGTTTGCCCCTGAGAGGATGATTGGTTTTTCAATTACGTATTTTCC
>JAZBNQ010000225.1:0-12013 GCA_036350775.1 Mariniphaga sp. | reverse complement strand
GACTGGCGTAAACTTCCACGGGAAATCCCCGATGCTTTTGTGCGCGAATTTGCAGAGTGGAGCATCAATAACGGTGTAAAAGGAAAATACAGCATCGTTCCCTATCCGGCCTGCACGGGTTGGGTCAATCGTTTTATTCCGGGCTGGACAAAAAAAGAACTGGAAAACAGTCTGGACCTGGTTCGGGAAGTCATTCTCCCCAACTGGGATATTCACCCTGAAATGATTAGCCACACTCGCGTAATCGACATAAAAACCGGGAAACCATTTGCCCAGGCCACGCCTGAATTTATGGAAAACTGGGAATGGAGCCAGAATAAAAGTGCCGATGAACTGGCTGCTTACCAAGCCTTTGCTTTACAAATATTAAAGGAAGCCGGTCTGCCATGCGAAGGAATTACAACACCGGGAGGATACGGAAGCCGAAACCAGAAAAATCTGGCAATTAGTACTTTTCAATCTGTCCGGGATATTTACGGTTCAGAAATTCCGCATTACTTTCGCGACTTATATACCGAAAGAGAAAAGAGTGTTGCCCCCAGAGTAATTTTTCCGGACGAGGGAAATAAATCAGATTGTGTGGTTTCTATTATTGGCTGCACCGGCGATTGGTTTGGAGGTTGGGATGGCCTGGTACGTGGCGATGTTGATAAATTTATTACCGAAGATTTACAACACGGACGAATGGTAGAAGTTATTGAAAGCGGTGAACCAGCCATTATGGTTTGCCACTGGCCCGGAATATATTTTAACGGTGATAAGGTGGGTTTCAATATTCTTAAAACTATTGTTAACCGGTTAAACCAGAAATATAATCACCTAATCTGGATGAAACTGAGTGAAATATCAAGATATTGGGCTGCAAAAGAAACAACCGAAATCACGGTTTCAGAAAATTCAATTCAACTAAATGGCCCGTTTTCATGTAGTGATTTTTCATTGAAGATTGAAAAACCTGTTCAAAAATTGAAGTTAAAATCCGGACAATCATTCAGGAAAATTTCAAATCCCCTGGAACTAAAAACCAATACTTTTTTTTCAGATGAAAAATCTACCATTCTGTGTTTTAATTTGGTAAAGGGAGAAACACAAATAAATTTACATGAAGCTTAAAGTTTTACTAAAAAAAACAGGGGCAGTAAATTGCTCCTGTTTTTCGAACCTAACCAAATCTATTCTCTATGAAAAAACACTTTCTCTTTTTAGTAATAGTACAAAAATACGAACAAAAACAGTTAACTAAATTCAACCAAAGTTAAAGAATGTTAACTCTTCATAATCAAAAAGATAAACAACGATTCGAAATCATTAACTTAGGCTTAATTTTATATATTTGCACTTCATTTAAAAAAATTGAAACCGTAAAGAATGGAACATAAGAGAAAAAAATTCAAAAATTCGACAATAAGTTATTCAGATTATCTTAACATACCACCCCCATCTTTTATGTTTTCAGACACATAGTCATTTCCTGTCTTATACTCTAATTCATCTTGTTTATTTACATTCAAAAAAATTGCGTTATTTTTGCAATCCAAAATTTAAAGAACTCTTTTTATTAATTATTATAAAACACTATTTATGACAAAACATGTATATACTTTTGGAGCTGGAAAAGCCGAAGGTAAAGCTGACATGAAAAACCTTCTGGGTGGCAAGGGAGCAAACCTGGCAGAAATGAACCTGATTGGGGTTCCTGTTCCTCCGGGATTTACCATTACCACTGAAGTTTGTACAATGTATAACGAAGAGGGTCAGAAAAAAACTTTTGACCTGATTAAACCGGAAGTTGAAGCAGCCGTTGCATTGGTTGAAGAACTTACCGAAACAAAATTTGGTGATAAAGACAATCCATGCTTGTTATCTGTGCGTTCAGGTGCCCGTGCATCAATGCCGGGAATGATGGACACCGTGTTAAACCTGGGAATGAACGACGATGCAGTTGAAGGTATTGCAAAAAAATCGGGAAATCCGCGCTTTGCATGGGATTCTTACCGTCGTTTTGTACAAATGTATGGCGATGTGGTTATGGACATGAAACCTGCCAGCAAAGAAGAACACGATCCGTTTGAAGAAATTATCGATGAATTAAAAGAAGAAAAAGGAATTCAACTGGATACCGACTTTACAACTGAAGATTTACAGGAATTGGTAAGACGCTTTAAAGCTGCAGTTAAAAAAGTTACCGGAAAAGATTTCCCAACCGATCCATGGGAGCAGCTTTGGGGTTCTGTTGCTGCCGTTTTTAACAGTTGGGAAAATCCACGTGCTATATTTTACCGCCGAATGGAACAAATCCCTGATGAATGGGGAACTGCAGTAAACGTTCAGGCAATGGTATTTGGGAACATGGGCGAATCTTCTGGCACAGGTGTTGCCTTTACCCGTGACGCAGCAACCGGTGAAGATATTTTTAACGGTGAATACCTTATAAACGCTCAGGGAGAAGATGTGGTTGCTGGTATTCGCACACCGCAGGAAATTACACTTTCCGGATCAAAAAAATGGGCAGAATTGCAGGGAGTAAGCGAAGAAGAAAGAGCTTCAAAATTCCCTTCCCTGGAAGAAGCTATGCCCGAAATATACAAACAACTTGAAGAAACCCAGCAAAAACTGGAAGACCACTATAAAGATATGCAAGACCTCGAATTTACCATTCAGGAAGGTAAATTGTGGTTGCTGCAAACCCGTAACGGGAAACGTACCGGAGCGGCCATGGTAAAAATTGCCGTTGATTTGCTGGAGCAAGGTGTAATTGACGAAAAAACTGCTTTAAAACGCATCGACGCTAATAAACTGGACGAATTGCTTCATCCGGTATTTGAAGCTTCTGCCATTAAATCGGCCAACGAAATCGCTAAAGGTCTGCCTGCATCTCCGGGTGCTGCAACCGGGCAGGTTGTTTTCTTTGCCGACGAAGCAGCAAAATATCCAGTATCCATTCTGGTGCGCGTTGAAACTTCACCCGAAGACCTGGAAGGAATGCACATTGCAAAAGGTATTCTTACTGCTCGCGGAGGTATGACATCGCACGCAGCAGTTGTAGCCCGCGGTATGGGAAAATGCTGTGTTTCTGGTGCAGGTGCAGTAAAAATCAATTATAAAACCCGCGTAATGACTATCGACGGGAAAGAATTCCGGGAAGGTGACTGGATTTCACTGAATGGGTCAACCGGTAAGGTTTATGAAGGAAAAATTACCACCAAAGATCCTGAAATGAGTGGTGACTTTGCTAAAATCATGAATTTGGCTGATAAATTCTCACGTATGAAAGTGCGCACGAACGCCGATTCTCCAAATGACGCAAAAGTTGCCCGGAAATTTGGGGCGGAAGGTATTGGTCTTTGCCGCACAGAACACATGTTCTTTGAAGGTGACCGCATAAAAGCTATGCGTGAAATGATTCTGGCAAACAACGAAACCGAAAGACGAAGAGCGCTCGAAAAATTATTACCATATCAGCGCGAAGACTTTGAAGGAATTCTTGAGGCTATGGCCGGTTTTGGGGTGACCATCCGTTTGCTTGACCCGCCGTTACATGAGTTCGTTCCTCACGAAGAAGCCAATCAGAAAGAAATGGCTAAAGAAATGGGAATCTCTCCCGAAGAAGTTAAAGCTTTGGTTGAAGATTTACACGAATTCAATCCCATGCTCGGACACCGTGGATGCCGTCTTGGAAATACCTATCCTGAAATTACGGAAATGCAGGCCAGGGCAATTATTGAAGCCGCTGTTAATCTGAAGCAAAAAGGTGTTGATGCACGTCCGGAAATTATGGTTCCACTTATTGGTACTGTAAAGGAATATAAAATGCAGGCCGATATAATCCATGCAACAGCCAAAAAAGTTTTCGAAGAGAAAGGTTCAAAAGTTGACTACCTAGTTGGAACAATGATTGAAGTTCCGCGTGCAGCATTAACTGCCGATTTGGTAGCAAATGAAGCTGAATTCTTTTCGTTTGGCACCAACGACCTTACCCAAATGACCTTTGGTTATTCTCGTGATGATGCCGGCAAATTCCTCCCTATCTATATTGAAAAAGGAATCTTGAAAAACGATCCTTTCCAGGTACTTGACCAGGAAGGCGTTGGCCAGCTGGTAAAAATGGGGGTTGACAAAGGCCGTGGCGTAAAATCTGATTTGAAAGTAGGTATTTGCGGCGAACATGGTGGTGAACCATCATCAGTTATGTTTTGCGACAGTGTAGGCATGGACTACGTAAGTTGTTCACCCTACCGTGTGCCAATTGCACGTGTTGCTGCTGCTCAGGCAAACATTAAATAAGAAACTGAATTTCTGACAGATAATAAAGTCATCCAATATTGGGTGACTTTTTTTATGCGTAAATCTACGCATAAACCAACACGTAATTCTACGTATTGCCTGCACGTAGAATTACTCTTTTTTAATAATAAATGTTTTCCAAAATTTGTGACAGAAATTTTTACAGAAAATAATGATTCTACAAAGAATAAATAACGAGATTACCCCATACCTCAATCCAGTAATCTTTAACACACTGGATTTGACCTTTCCTGACGACCATCATTTCATTCTCTCCTATCAACACGTTCTCTCTATTCCTGAAATGATAATGGCTTGAAGGGTTACGGATTGTCCGTAAAGGGGTTCTGGCCAGAACCCCTTTTTTATTTTAAAAAAACCAGGTTATTTTTCAGTGCAAATACCACCAACCCTGCTATGTTTTTTGTTTCCGATTTTTCCAGCAATTTACGTCTGTGACCTTCCACAGTCCTCGGGCTAATTCCCAGTTTATCTGCAATTTCAGACGTTGTAAAATCCCGGCAAATCAAATCAAGTACTTCCAGTTCTCTTTCAGAAAATCCAGGTAAATCCTGCCTCAAGACATTCTTTTTAC
This sequence comes from Mariniphaga sp., assembly GCA_036350775.1. Classification (GTDB taxonomy): domain Bacteria; phylum Bacteroidota; class Bacteroidia; order Bacteroidales; family Prolixibacteraceae; genus Mariniphaga. Next base: position 7,134 of record JAZBNQ010000225.1, on the reverse strand, counting down.
GGGTACTTTTCAACACCAGTTGAGCCAGTCCGGGTGGAAAATAAAAATCATTTTTTACCACTTTTTCAATGGCTTCTTCCAATTCGTCTGGTTCTGCATCTTTAAGTAAATACCCATTTACACCTTCAGAAATCATGTGCATAATAAACTGCTCGTCATCTTCCATGGTAAGAATTATCACTTTTTGTAAAGGATAAAGCTTTCTGATTCTTTTTTGGGCATCAATTCCATTCATAACCGGCATTTGAATATCCAGAAGAATTATTTCAGGTAAATTATCCAATTGCATTAAAAGTTCCAGCAATTCCATTCCATTGCCTGCTTCATAAACTTTGCTGATTAATGGAAATTCCTCCAGTAAAGAACGGATGCCCTTTCTGAAAAGCTTGTGGTCGTCTGTAATTACAACTTCTATATTTTTACTTTCCATAAATTTACTTCGGTGACCTGATTAATAAAACTGCTGACGTCCCCTTACCCGGGCTTGAATTTATTTTTATACGGGCGTCCAGAATTTGGGTTCGGCTTTCAAGGTTTTTCAATCCCAAGCCGGTTTTAGTCATTTGCTCCAGTTCAAAACCAACTCCATCGTCAGTTACTGAAACTGCAACTGCACCCGGAGTATATCGTGCTTTGATTAAAATTTTTGAAGCCCCGGCATGTTTAATGGCATTGTTCACCAGTTCCTGAATAATTCGAAAAACAGCCAGTTCCTTTTTTGAATTAAACCGGAGAGGATCGCCGCTTTTCCAGTATTCTACCTCAATTTGTCCTGACTTATTGGCCCAGGTGACAAATTCTGTTACAGCATAATCCAATCCCAGCTGTTCAAGTGAAGGTGGCATTAATGCCCTTGAAATTCTTCTTACCTGGGTAATTACATCTTCAAGGTAAGTTTTTGTTTCATTTGCAAGTTCTTTTGCACTATCATTTCCTGTTTTTCGTTCAATCCGGGAAACATTTAATTTGACTACAGATAGCATAGCACCCACTTCATCGTGTAAATCCTGAGCAATTCGTTTCCGTTCTTTTTCCTGAGCAAGAATGGTATTTCGTAGAATTTCTGCCTGCTGATTTGTTTTTATTTTATTGATTTCCAATTCTTTTTTCAACAGCCGTTTTTGGTAGGTAACAAAAAAGAAAAAAACTGCCCCGGCAAGAATAATCATACCAAAGGTTCCTGCAATATAAATAAGTACAATTTCTGCGGTTCCCTGAACAGCCATTTATCCGGTTTTAGTTTTTATTAAATAAATTAAACGCTGACGAAATTAGTCAACAAAAATGAAATCTGTGCAGTTCAGGAAAAAATTTAGGATAAAAAGAAAGGGCAGCTCATTAGCCGCCCTTAAGTTAACCCCCAAACACACAAGCAATACAGAATGTATTGCGTTGCAAATGTAAAAAATATTATTTCTTCACAAAAACTTCAGTAAAAAAAATAAAAGAAAATTTTAAACCGGAAAGACCTAAATCAGAAGAATTCTAATTCATTGCAAACTCTTTTTTTTGTAACATCCTGTAAATGGTTGATTTACCTATACCAAGCTTTTTTGCAACCAACCTAACATTTTGATTGTATTTATTCAAAAAATGTTTTACAATATCGTAGTTGTATTCATCTAAAGATTTTTCATTGGAAAGCAAATTTTGCACATTTTCATCCACACTCATATTCAAATGTGTTGGCTTAATAGAATCTCCGTTTGTCATAACACATGCAAGTTCCATAACTGCCTTCAGTTCCCTGATATTTCCCGGATAATGATAGGTACGTAATAATTGTTTGGATTCATCCGTAATATTTTTAGGATTCATTTTATTTTCCCTGCAAAACTCATTTACAAAATGTTTGGCAAGTAAAATTATATCGTTCCCCCTTTGCCTTAAAGGAGGAAGTTCAATGGGTAAACCAAGCAAACGGTAATAAAGATCTTGTCTGAATTTACCTTCGCTAACAAGAGCCGACAGGTTTTTATGTGTAGCCGTAAGAATTCTCACATCAAGTGAAATATTTTCAGAGCCTCCCAGCCTCATAAGCTCGCGTTCCTGAATAACTCTAAGCAGTTTGGCCTGAACATTAATATCCAAATCTGCAATTTCATCTAAAAACAATGTACCTGAATTGGCCGATTCAAATTTCCCGATTTTTCTGAAATCAGCTCCTGTGAAAGCTCCTTTTTCATGTCCAAACAGTTCACTTTCAATCAATCCTTCAGGAATTGCCGAAACATTTACTGCAATAAATGGTTTGTTACTTCTTGGAGAATTATAATGAATACCTTTTGCAACCAGTTCTTTACCAGTACCAGTTTCACCATAAATTGACACAGAGATGTTCGTTTGAACAGCTTTTTCCATTAAGCTAAAAACATGGTCGATTTCGCGACTGTTCCCTTTAATAAGCTTCCTAAAACTGTAATGATCTTTTATGGCATCTTTCAACCTTGTATTTTCCTGTTTTAGCTGATCAGACTTGTAAATATTTTTAATAATATTTGTAAGCTTCTCTCTTGTATCTGCAGCTTTCATAATATAATCGTAAGCTCCGTCTTTCATCAGTTCAATAGCCGTGCTGATGCTTTCCTGAGCCGAAATTATAATTACGTGAGTATTAGGGGCTTTTTTCTGAATTTCTTTTAAAACTTCATGTCCCGTCATATCTGGCAAAGTATAATCCAGCGTAATTACATCTGGAGGTTCATTAAGGTTTGATATACAATCTTTTCCATTATAAAAAACCTTAACCTGATACTGTTGTTCAACCAGTTGTTTCTTTAAAACCTGGGCATATAGTTTATTATCTTCAACTATAAATACCTTGTAGCTGATGTTATTTTTTTGGCTGGTCATTTTGTAGTTTTTTTTATTGATCGTCCATTATCTTAAAAAACAGTGCCAAAATAGGAAGAATTTTTTAATATTTTCCCTATTTGAAACAAAATATTGAATTTGGGAAGAAAATATTGAATTTTAAAACCTGTAACCTGCCTTATGTAAATCTTTTATATTGGCGAAAGGTTTGGCAGGATTTAGATATTTTGCCAAATGATTATGTATTTTGAATCTGATTTCTTTGGCCATTTTGGTATCCATCCTGTCGAACGAATGCCCGCCTGGCAAAGCATCAAAAATTTCATATTCAAATGGTTTTCCTTCTGCTTTTAACGATTTAATCAAATGCTCCACTTCAAGAACATTTACATCATCATCGTTTGTATTGGTATGAATCAGCAAAGGCGTTCCTTTAAATTTATGTGTATTCCATGCAGGAGATCGCCGACGGTATTCCGCAACATTATCGTTGGCAGCTTGGCCAATATGGTAATTTGCCTCAAACAAATCGCGGTAACTTTGCGTGTGGTATCCCATTCGGGCGATTAAATCGCTAACCGGTACTCCGGCAAATGCAACCTGGTAATCATTTGGATGATCAAAAATGTTCATCAGGGCAATTAATCCACCGTGGCTCCATCCAACAATTCCCACTCTTTTTTCATCGACAAATTCATAATTTTCAAGGATATAATTCCGACTGTAAAAAACATCTTCTGTTTCAAGACCACCATAATCAATTTTTTCATAATGTGCTTTTCCATAGCCGGTACTGCCGCGGTATTCAGGAGCCACTATTACATAACCCTGGCTTATAAACTCACGCAAAATATGAGCATAATACGTTGTAAAATCAGCATGTACACCCCCGTGTGGCAAAACAATTAAGGGATATTTTTTTGATACATCAACATCTTTCGGAATAAATACATAAGTCCAGAATTTTACAGGATTACCGGCACCTTTGGCTGTTGGATTTTCTTCTTTCCATTTTGGAGGCCCGTAAATATATAATTTATCAACATGGGCAATATCACCTACTTTCTGATACCAAAGCAAATCGTCAATCATTTTTTCAACCACATCAAGCCGATGATGCAAATTTTTATCATTTGTTTGCAATTGTTTTAAATCCTCTTCCAGTAAATCAAAATTCTGTGCAAACGCGGTTGAAAAAATTGTTACAAAAAAAAGAGTCAAAATGGTAGTTTTTCTCATGGTTCCTTTATTTTTATTGTTTCAATTTCTAAATTGAAAGTATTATTTTATTAACGAGCATTCAAATTATTATTTTTATAAAAGTATAAAAAAGGGGAAATGAAATACAAAGCTTTTCACAAATTATCTTACGGGCTTTACGTTATTACTACCAGAGTGAACAACAAAAATGCAGGTTACATAGGAAATACTGTTTTCCAGGTCACTTCGGAGCCATCGCAAATCGCAATTAGCTGCCATAAAAAAAATGCTACTTTAGAAAATATTCTTCAGAGCAAAATTTTTTCTGTTTCGGTTTTAGCTAAAAGTGCAAGTACTTCACTTATTGGCGAATTTGGTTTTATGTCGGGTACCGACATTGACAAATTCCGAAACCTGGAAACAATAACAGCCAAAACCGGCGCTCCTGTCGTTCTCGATTCGTCGGTGGCCTGGTTCGACTGCAAAGTAGTTGCCACCCAGGATGTGGGATCACATATTCTGATTATTGGTGAAGTTTTGGACAGCGATGTCCTTTCAGATGAAGAACCACTCACTTACGCCTATTACAGGGAAAAATACAAAATGCTTTCGCCAAAAAATTCACCAACCTTTATTGAAAAGGAAAAACTTGAAAGCGAAGAAAAACCAGCAAAAAATCAAAAGTCTGAACCTCAGGAGAAAGAACATGAGAAAGGCGAAAGTATGGATACGTTTACCTGTCAAATTTGCGGCTTCCAATATAATCCCGAGGAAGGAGATCCGACAGCAGGAATTCCTCCGGGAACACCGTTTGAAGATTTACCTGACGATTATAAATGCCCGATTTGCAACGCAGGAAAAGAATATTTTAAAAGAAACTAAACAAAAAACAGCCGGAAATTACCGGCTGTTTTTTGTTTATACTTCCTTATGCGTACCATCACAAAATGGCTTGTTTTTTGAATGCTTGCATTGACAAAGCCATACGTCTTTTTTCTCTTCTATTTTAAAGCCCAATGGTGTAATACCTGTTCCCTGATGCGAACCATCGCAAAAAGGTTGATTACTGCTTCGGCCACACGCACACCAGAAATAAGTACCTGGTTCGAGTGTGACCATTTTCGGAAATTTTGCTGCAACTTTCGGTTCTTCCATTTAGTTTTTTATTTAAGAATTCTGAATGCGTCTAAATTAATCAACAATTTTGTAAGCCACAACCTTATTATCAAAAAATGTTGGTACCAGAACCAAACCGGGTTTTAAAGCAAAATCCAAGTCGGCAGTGTTAATTTCTTCAGCAGTGGTATCAAGTAATTTTATATTTTTCCCGTTTCGGTGAATGAAAACACGGCCAGGCCAGTTTGAAAAAACAAATTCTCCGGCATTGTTTTTCTCCAGTCCGTCAACACCTCCTGCGTCAGTAATTATCTGCTTAATTTCTTTTGTTTTAATGTCAACTTCATAAATGTTTTTATCACCGATATACAGTTTACCCATTTCCGTAAAAAGCCCGTTTGGTGTTTCAAGCGGTTTTCCTTCCATCCAAAGTGTTAATGAACCGTTTACAAGCGCATGAATTTTAGCCGTTCGTGTGTCGGAAACCAGAATCATTCCATTACCACACGCTGCCACATCATTCAGGAAAACGGCATTTGCAGCATAATATCTGCTTATTATTTTACCGCTCTGAACATCAATTTCAACCAACCTGTCAATATCAGAAACATAAAGTTTTCCTTCGTAAAGGGCCATTCCCTTGGGCGCATCAAGACCTTTCACCCATTCCAGATTCTTTTCGCTTCCATCAGCATTCAGAATGCTAATAAAGCCATTCCCGTCTTTCACTGTAGGGTCTCCGTTAATATTTGCCACATACATAATTTCGTTTTCCTCATCGAATAAAACTGATTCAGGGGTTTTTAACTCAGCCGTAGTTTCCCATACTTTTTCAAGCTTTTGTGCATATAATACATTTACACCAGAAATAAAAATCAAAAGCAAACCAATCTGTAAAGTTTTCATAATACATTCGTTTTAAATTTATGCATAAAAAGTTACCATTAAAAAGCGTTTATTGCAAAAAAATGTTCAATTTGGTAATTAATTCTTTGATTGAAAATAAAATTTAAAACGATGAAGCAAACAATATTAGTTGGAATTTTTAGCCTTTTTTTGTTTTTCCAGTGCTATGCACAAACGCCGGATTCAGGCAATTTATATGTTGGAACATTTACTTCGGAGGGTGCTGAAGGAATTTACTTGTGCAGTTTTAACTTTTCCACGGGAGAAATTGCGCTGATTAAAACATTTAAGGGAATTGACAATCCATCGTTTCTAAAAATTTCACCAAACCGTAACTTTTTGTATGCAGTAACCCGCCCTCCTGAAAAAATTGAAAAATCGGGCGGATATATCCAGGCTTATAAAATAACCAATAACGGCGATTTGGAATTTTTAAACAAGCAGGTATCTCATGGCTCAGACCCATGCCACGTTGATGTTTCGCCCAATGGAAATTTTGCTGCCATTGCCACTTATGGTGGTGGAACTACCTCTTTTTACAGAATAAATGACGATGGAAAAGTCAGTCCTGCAAGTTCAACAATTATTAATGAAGGTTCTGGTCCAACTCCGCGGCAAAGTGCGCCACATGCCCACTCCATTAAATTTTCAAAAGATGGGAAACAGGCTTTTAGTGCCGATTTGGGAACTGACCAATTGAATATTTTCGACCTGAAAAATGGAAACCTAATTCCCGCGAAACAACCTTTTGTAAAACTTCCTCCCGGTTCCGGGCCACGTCATTTTGATTTTCATCCGAATACTGATATAATTTATGTCATAAATGAGTTGAATTCCACAATTAGTGTAATCGACAAAAATGGTCTTAAACGAGAAGTGGTGCAAACTATTTCTACTTTACCTGAAAATTTTAGCGGAACAAGTTACTGTGCTGACATTCATGTTTCTGCCGATGGAAAATATGTTTATGGGTCAAACAGAGGCCATAATTCGATTGCCGTTTTCAAAACTGATCCTATCTCGAAGCAATTGAAATTTATAACAACAATTTCAACGCAGGGTGAGTGGCCCAGAAATTTTTCATTAAGTGCCGATGGT
>JAZBNQ010000224.1:0-3789 GCA_036350775.1 Mariniphaga sp. | reverse complement strand
CGACAAGGACGGTATTCCACGCCTGAACATCCTGGAAGTACAGCGCCAGATTCGCAGCATGCCCAAACCGGTGATTGCCATGGTAAATGGTTATGCCATTGGAGGTGGCCATGTTTTGCACGTGGTTTGCGACATCAGCATTGCCAGCGAAAATGCTATTTTCGGGCAAACGGGGCCCAAAGTGGGTAGTTTCGACGCCGGGCTTGGTTCATCTTTCCTGGCCAGTCACGTGGGGCAAAAAAAAGCCCGCGAAATCTGGTTCATGTGCCGTCAGTACTCTGCTGCCGAAGCCCTGGAGATGGGCCTGGTAAATAAAGTCGTTCCGTTCGATCAACTCGAAGATGAAGTGGTGGCGTGGGCACAAAAAATGCAGGAGCACAGTCCGCTGGCCCTGCGCATGCTCAAACTGGGCCTGAACGCTGAACTCGACGGTCAGGTAGGAATTCAGGAGTTTGCTGGCAACGCCACGTTGCTTTACTACCTCACCGAAGAAGCACAGGAAGGTAAACATGCATTCCTCGAAAAACGGAAACCCGATTTCCAGAAGTATCCGAAATTCCCATAAACCGGAAATTGTTTATTTTACGCTGATGTCGCAGATAAACGCTGATTTTACTCTAAGTTTCTGCGAAAATCAGCGCAATCAGCAGCAGTTTTTTATTGGATATGTGGGCAGCTATTCATTTTAAATTCTACCAAAAGGCAAGTTACAATTTGGTTAGCTACATTTGTACTAAGAATGTAACTTACAATTTTGTTAGTTAAACTTTATGGCAACACTAAAATCCTGGATAAATGCAGCCCGTCCGCGAACGCTTCCTTTGGCGCTTTCCGGCATTTTAATGGGTTGCGGGTTGGCCTGGTTTTACGGGGCCATTGATGCCATCGTGAGTGTACTGGCCATTGTTACGGCTATTCTTATCCAGATTTTTTCCAATTTTGCCAACGATTACGGAGACAGCCAGAAAGGAACCGACAACCAATTCCGGCTGGGGCCAATGCGAACAGTACAAAGTGGTGAAATCAGCAAAAAAGATATGGAAACCGGTATGTTCGTAATTGGTGGATTAAGTTTCTTAGTGGGTCTCTGGTTAGTTTATGCAGGAACCTGGCACCATTCGAAAGGTGCGTTTTTTATTTTCATTGTATTGGGAATTCTTTCCCTGATTGCGGCTTATTTTTATACTGCCGGGAAAAAATCGTACGGCTACATCGGGCTGGGCGATCTGTTTGTTTTCCTTTTTTTTGGGCTACTGCCTGTGCCGGGTGTTTTTTATCTGAATGCAGGATTTCTGCCAACTTCTGTTTTTTTGCCGGCGCTTACCATTGGTTTTTTTAGCACCGGCGTGTTGAACCTCAACAACACGCGCGACATTGAAAACGACCGGAACTCCGGGAAAATTACCATTCCTGTGCGAATGGGCGCGCGGAACAGCCGAATTTATCATGCTTTTTTAGTAACCGGTGGCTGGGTGATTGCTTTAATATACACCACAATGCATTTTCAATCTTACTGGCAATTAATTTATCTGGTCACATTGCCACTTTTTGTTGTTGATTTGGTAAACGTTTTCCGCATTCAAAACGATAAAGAACTCGATCCCTTTCTGAAAAAACTGGCACTTTCCACGCTGGCATTCACATTGCTTTTTTGTATTGGTTTACTAATTTCGGTGAAATGATTGCACACCATCAAAAATATGAATTGCATTTTAAACGCCCGGCATCAACATCGCGCGGGATCTACAAAACCCGTGTGGTATGGTATCTGATACTGGAAGAAAAAGGAAAGACGGGAATCGGCGAATGCGCCCCGCTGCCCGGACTCAGCAACGAAACACCCGAAGAAGTGGAATCTCTCCTCAAAGATATTTGTGCCAACCCATCGTTTTTTATTGAAAATTTAGATGTTATAAATAATGCTTCATCGGTGCGATTTGCACTTGAAACCGCATGGTTAGATTTGCAAAACAGAGGCTGCCAGATTCTTTTCCCATCCGAATTTACTAACGGGGAAAAAGGAATCCCCATTAACGGGTTAATCTGGATGGGCAAACCTGAATTCATGTTGCAACAAATCGATGAAAAACTGGAAGCAGGATTTCGTTGCATCAAGCTTAAAATTGGCAGCCTCGATTTTGAGAAAGAATTGGAAATCCTCGCAAGTATCCGTGAAAAGTACGATGCAAATCAGGTTACGGTGCGTGTGGATGCCAACGGAGCTTTTCATCCGGATGAAGCGCTGAAAAAATTGCAACGACTGGCAAAATTTGATATCCATTCAATCGAACAACCCATTGCTGCCGGACATTGGAAAGAGATGGCTGCAGTTTGTAAAGAGTCACCGATTCCTATTGCGCTGGATGAAGAATTGATTGGCATACATTCCAAAAATGAAAAAGAAAAAATGCTTGACACGATCCGTCCTAAGTTTCTTGTGTTGAAACCCAGTTTACACGGTGGGTTTTCAGGTTGTGAAGAGTGGATTGAACTGGCTGAAAACCGGTCGGTTGGCTGGTGGGTCACTTCCTACCTGGAATCAAACATCGGGCTGAATGCCATTGCGCAATGGACGTTTAACAAAAATGCGCAAGGTTACCAGGGATTGGGAACAGGAAATTTATTCACCAATAATTTTCCTTCGCCATTGGAAATCAAAGGTGAAAAATTGTGGTTCAATCCGGAGAAGAAATTCAATTTTCCTGAATATTTTTTCAAGCCATGAATTGTTTTCCGGAATATATCAGGTTAGACAATACACCGATTGCAGTTAAAAAACTCATTCATAATAGAACACCGGAAACTGTCAGGGAATCAGAGTTCATCGTTTTTCTGAAAGAATGGTATTCCAATGAAAAGTTTATTGAAGTAAAAACTTCGGGAAGCACGGGCACACCCAAAACCATCAGGTTAAAAAAAGAGTTTGTTGCAGAAAGCGCACAGCGGACCCTTCATTTTTTTCAACTTAAAAATAACGATTGCGTTTTACATTGCCTCCCGTTAAAATACATTGCCGGAAAACTGATGATTGTTCGTGCTTTGTTGGGTGAATTAGACTTGCATTTAATTGAGCCTTCCACCGATTTTTCCATCCTGAAAACTAAAAAATTCAGGTTTGCGGCAGTGGTTCCGAACCAGGTTATCAAAATTTTGAATGCAGGAGCCACCCCCGGAGAATTGATGGGACATATTGAACAATTGCTGATTGGCGGATCGGCACTTCCGGCATCGCTTGAAAAGGAATTGCTACAATTTTCCACCACCTGTTTTTCCAGTTACGGGATGACCGAAACCGCTACGCACATTGCCTTGCGAAAAATTAGTCGTGAAAGTTCAGGCGGCTGGTATCAATGCCTGGAAAACATAAACGTTAATTTATCTGTCGAAGGCTGCCTTCAGATTTTTATGCCCGGACTACCAAAGCAGCCACTTAAAACCACTGACCTTGCTGAATTGAAAGATGAAAAAACCTTTCGGATTCTGGGGCGCAGTGATAATGTTATCATCTCAGGAGGCATAAAATTTTCTCCTGAACAAATTGAAAAGAAACTTGAACCGTTTATTTCAGAGCCGTTTTTGATTTCTTTCCTGCCGCATGAATCGCTGGGGAAACAGCTGGTTCTTGTTTTGGAAGAAAAAGAATCAGAGGAAGCAAACAACCGGATACTGAAGATTTGTCGCCAGTTTTTGGATAAGTACGAACAGCCGCGGCAAATAATTTTCGTTTCAAAAATTCCTAAAACATCCAACGGGAAATTTATTAGAGCTAATTTGCAACTATAACGCCGG
>JAZBNQ010000223.1:0-2274 GCA_036350775.1 Mariniphaga sp. | reverse complement strand
TCCCTCATCATTGCTTCATAATTTTAAAAGAATTCACAAGAAGAGCAATACTAAATTCCGTTCTGTTTCGTTGCATATTTGCTATCAAATTGTACCACATTTATGAATAATTTTTTCGATAATCAGCGAATTCTCCATTTGATTTGGAGGCGCAAATTTCATTTTATTGCAGTTGGGGCAATTGCAGTTCTGCTTTCTGCCATTTTTTCGGGGCCTAAATTTATTCAGCCCAAGTTTAAATCAACAGCCCGCATTTACCCCACCAACATTTGGGTTTTAAGCGAAGAATCGGAAACGGAACAGATGCTTGAGATTCTGAATTCCAGAGACATAAAGCTCAGAATGTTTGACGCTTTCGACCTGGACCAGGTGTATAAAATCAGCCGCGAAGATCCGCATTACCTCACTTACATGTTCGACATTTACAATAAAAACGTAAAGGCCGGCAAAACCAAATTCGAAACGGTTGAAATTTCGGTCATGGATCATAATCCACACCGCGCCAGTAATATGTGCGATTCCATCATCCGGTTTTACAACAAAAAGGTACGAAACATGCATAAGGCCAAAGACTGGGAAATGGTTGAAATTGCACGGAAAAATCTGGTAAAAAAGCAGGCTGAGTTGGACACATTAGTGTCTGAACTGGATTTTGTTCGTAAAGAGTATGGAATTCTTGATTATAAAAGTCAGGTAGAAAAAGTAACTGAAGGGTATATGAATTCCCTTGCCAACGGCCGGACATCTGGATCGGATGCAAAAAAAATTCAGGAATTATACAACAACCTCGCAGAAAAAGGAGCTGAAACGCGAATACTGGAATCAAAATTCGAAAATTTAGTGAGTGCAATTGACTCCCTTTCAAACACCCGCGATATTTATATGAGCGAATTCGAAAAAGACATCACCTACGCCCATGTGGTGGAATATCCGGTGCCTGCCGATAAAAAATCGTACCCGGTTCGCTGGATTATTGTGGCGTTTTCAACCATGTCGGCGGTTTTTCTTGCCCTGCTTGTTTTTCTTGTGCTCGATTACCGGAAAGCCGACTAACAGGTGATTCAAAACAACACCATAAAAATTACCCTTTTTTACCTGGTTTCAATCGGGTTTATTCTGCTGAATGCCTGGTTTGTGGTAAAAAAAGATATGATGGTGTTGAACATTTTGCCTGTTTTGCTGGGAGTAGCTCTTTTGGTTATTTTCTCATTCGACAAACTTATTTGGGTAGCCGTTTTTGCAGCCCCCCTTTCGGTGGAATTAAGCCGAATATTGCCCGGCTTTGGTTTTGATATGTACCTGCCTACAGAACCCATACTTTTTGGAATTCTAATTTTGTTCCTTCTGAAAGTCATTCACGAGCGCAGGTTTGATAAAAAAATATTGCTTCATCCCGTTTCACTGGCCATTTACCTGAACCTGTTCTGGATATTTATTACCAGCCTGACCAGCTCCATGCCGCTGGTTTCGTTTAAATTTTTGCTGGCCCGCATATGGTTTCTGGTGGCTTTTTTCTTTTTAACAGCCAAAATTTTTTCCGAAGGGAAGAAAATGGAACAATACGTCTGGCTTTATCTGGCCGGATTTCTTGTGGTTATTTTTTATGCCATTTTCAGGCACTGGGGCTATGGGTTGTTAAACAAGCAGGCAGCACATTATGTGGTTGTACCATTTTACAACGACCATACTTCTTATGGAGCTGCGCTTGCCATGTATTTGCCATTTACAGTTTTTTTCGCCCTTAGTGGACAATATGCTCAAAAAGTAAAAACCATTGCCTTGATTATTACCGGAATTTTGTTCGTGGCTTTTGTGCTTTCTTACAGTCGGGCAGCGTGGCTGAGCATGATGGTAGCCTTGGTGGTTTTGGCAATTATTAAACTGAAAATCAGGTTTCAACCCATTTTTATAACGGCTGTGGTTTTTCTCGCGCTCGTTTTTTCCTTTCAAACTCAAATTGTCATGTATCTTGAACGGAATTCCGACGAATCGTCTTCTAATCTTACGGAACACTTTTCATCCATGACCAATATTTCTACGGATGCTTCGAACCTTGAACGGCTGAACCGCTGGAGTTGTGCGCTACGCATGTTTGAAGAACGGCCGGTTTTTGGCTACGGACCGGGCACCTATATGTTTCAGTATGCCAAATACCAACTTAAAAAAGATCGCACCATCATCAGCACCAATGCCGGTGACGGCGGAAACGCTCACAGCGAATACCTGGGTCCGCTTTCCGAATCGGGAATTTTAGGACTGGTTACCTTTCTGATA
>JAZBNQ010000222.1:0-10253 GCA_036350775.1 Mariniphaga sp. | reverse complement strand
GTGTTGTCATCCGAATCTCCCACCGCCACCACAAAATGGTCGCAAACAGGCAAAACAGAAGTGATGGCTTCCACAATCGGGAAGTCGAATTTTTTAGCATTTCGTATGAAAGTAAATCCGCAAACTTTCATGAGCTAACCTTTCGTTTTCTGTTCCAAAAAACCAGGGCAAACTCAATGGCCGAAATCAGCATCAGCAAATCGCCCATCAGTTCCAGTCCTTCTTCGGTAGCTGCTTTTGCCATACGATAAACGCTTTCGTCGTATAACTCGAGCCAGAATTTGGAACGGCCCATTAACCGGCTGAATACATAGGTAATGAGAACTCCCGCAAAAAACCAGGCCGAAGCGGGCTGTGCAAAAAATTCCTGCGTAGCGCTTTTAAGCTTTTTAAAATCCCGCCATACGAGCCAAATCGCAGTGAGCAATACCAGCAATGCCGGCCAGAACCACCATTCGATAATAAAATTTAACTCGCGTATAAATCCAATCAGCAAAAACAACGCAACCAGGTTGGAAACAGGCCGAACCGGCCGGTACTGCCTGCCCAGCATCAGGTAAAACAAAAACAAAACAAACAACAGAATTTCCTGTGAAATTTCTGTTCGGCTTATTTCGCCAAACAATGCTTCTTCCAACGGAGAAAGTGCATCGAAACGAATGAGTTCAGCAATTCCGAAAACCAAAAGGGAATAAACAATAACCCGAATGGCAATAAAAAGCGGTGTGTAGTTCCTCATTTCTATTTTTTTTGAGGGGACTAATTTACGTTTTTACTCAGCCGGTTCCAAAGCCACGCTTACATAGTTTTTGAAATCGAAATAGGTATTGAACGCTTTTTTAACTGATTCTGCCGAAAGGTTTTTAACGGTATTTTCATAAGTGCCAAAATCAGAAAAATCGCCCTCTTTTAAAAAATAGGTATTGCTGAGAATGTTCAACCAGAAATTGTTTTCGCGCAAGGCAATTTCACGTTCGCGCAACATTTTTTCTTTGGCTTTGGCCAGTTCCTCTTCGCTTGGTCCGTTTTGTGCAAATTCCTTAATTTCATCAAAAACAGCCTGTTTCAACTCATCCAGCTTTTCCGGATCGGTACCGTAAGAGATAGAAATCGTATATTCCTGATCGGGAACTTTTGATGTTGAAGGGCGAGCTCCAATGGAATAAACACTGCTCCGTTCCTCGCGAATTTCTTCCAGCAACCGGGTATCCAGGATTCGGCTTACTGCGTCCAGTTCAATGGCTTTTTCAGAGGAATAGTTAAAGTCGCCATGAAAAACAATGTACTGAATGCTTTTATCCTCCTGGCCTTTTTTAACTGTTTTTTCGACCACTCCTGCCGGAGGATCAATTCCAAGATTTTTCCAGCTTTCTTTTTCATCGAGGTAAGGAATTCCGCCAATGTATTTTTCCACCAGCGGTTTTAATTCTGCCGTATCAATTTTTCCTACAAAAAAGAATTTAAAATCTGCAGCATTGCGGAACCGTTCTTCAGCAATTTGCCTGATTCGTTTAAAGTTGGCTTCGTGCACCAATTCAGCAGACATTGGCCTTGCACGCTCATGGTAATTGGCCAGAATAATACTTAGTGAATCCTGGAAAACAGCCTCGGGTGATGCTGAACGGTTTTGAAGAATTCCTTCAATTCGCGACATGTAGGCCTGAAAACTGGTTTCATCGAACCGGGGCTGGGTAAAATAAAGGTAAACCATTTGCAAAAGCGACTCAATATCCTTAACAGAAGCGCTTCCATTGAAACCTTCGCGAATTTGAGAAACGTAAGGCGACAAACTGAATACTTTGTCTGACAACATTTTGTCGAGTGTAATTTTGTCAAACCCGGCAATCCCGCTCATGGACATGATGGTAGCAGCGAAATCGGCTGAAACATCATCTTCTGCATCATAGAGGGAAGTGCCACCAGGACTCCAGGCGCTAAACAAAATTTCATCTTCTTTAAAATCTGTTGGTTTAACAACCACAGTAGCGCCGTTTTCCAGTGTCCATTCCACGGCATTCACTTTTTCCTGTTTTTTCTCATTAAGAACCTTACCGGGCCAGGGTTCATCAGAAATCAAAGGCACATCGGCAACTGCATCGTCGTAAGGTTCAACTTCGGTTTGTTCCACTTCTTCTAGTAATGCAAAAACCTCTTCTTTACCGGGTACTTTCATTCCTTCAATCTCAGGAGCATTTATAACCACCACCCGGTTTTCTTCCGTAATCCATTTTTCAGCCAGCGCATTAACTTCTTCCAGTGAAATTTCAGGTAAAAAAGTTTTGAAGTATTCAAACTCTTTTTCGATGCCCGGAATGGGATCTTCAGTCATTAAAAAGTTGCGTGTGTATTCCTGTGCATAACTGATGGATTTTTGCTGTTCACGCTCATTGTAGGCTTTTTCAATGTTGTTTAGCAGCGCTTTTTTCTGTCTTTCAAGCTCGGTTTCAGTAAATCCAAACTTTTTTACCCGTTCGTTTTCCAGCAAAACAGCTTTCAGTCCCTCTTCAATTTTACCATTGTGGCAAACCGCTAACGATTGGAAAACGTTAATAGGCCCAAACATTCCGGAATAAGAAGACTGCCCCACGATAAAAGGAGGATCAGCCTGTTGCGTTTTTTCAGCCAATCGGTTATTTATCATGGCATTATAAAGACTGTGCATGATTAAAGCGCGGTAGTCAGCAATTGTTTTTGACTTTTCCAGCGGATGTTTATATAAAACGAATGCCATGGGGTATTGCGCTTCCTTATCGGTGGCAATGCTGACAAGCGTTTCTTCGTGAGGTGGAATTTCGAAATATTCCTTGGAACGTGGATTTTCAGCCGCAGGTATTTGTGAGAATTTCTGTTTCACTTGTTGTACCATTTCTTCCTGGTCAAAATCACCAACCACAATAACTGCCTGCAAATCGGGCCTGTACCAGTCATCACGGAAACGACGCAATGCTTCGGGCGGTGCATTTTCAATTATTTCCAGTTCACCAATTGGCAGGCGGGTGGCATATTTCGATTCATGCAAAAAAACCGGCAACCATTTTTGCTGCATCCTGAAATTGGCATTTCGGCCACCACGCAATTCTTCACGAATCACACCGCGCTCCTTTTCAATTTCTTCATCCGAATCGGTAATCTGGCTGGCCCAGTCGTACAAAACCTGTAACCCTTTTTCCAAATATAAAGCAGAATCCAGGGGCACTTTCAGCATATAAACAGTTTCATCGAAACTGGTGTAGGCATTAATTTCCGGACCGAATTCCATACCAATGGATTCAAAATATTTTATCAGATCGTTTTTCGGGAAATTTTTCGTTCCGTTAAAGGCCATGTGCTCGGCAAAGTGTGCCAGGCCTTTTTGGTCGTCGTCTTCATCAATAGAGCCTGCTTTTACCACCAGCATCAGTTCGGCACGGTTTTGGGGTTCGCTGTTGGAGCGTACATAGTATGTCATTCCATTTTCCAAAACGCCTTTGGAAACTTTTGGGTCAACGGGAATCAGATCATTCAAATTAAAATTCTGTTGCGCATTCAAAAGTGATGTGCATAAAAGAAGAGTTACAAAAAATATATTTCTCATGTTTTTTAATTATTTCACCATACGTATTTTTAAAATATCAATAATTACAACAAATTATTGGAGCAAGGGTTTTACAGCAAAAGCAAAAGCATCATTTTCGTTTGAAGGTACCAAAACGAATTGGTCTTTAATTTCTTTCGGTGCATTTTCGGTTAAAAAGGATTGGGCTGTAAAATTTAATAAATCAATGTCGTTGTAGTCGTTGCCAATGCCAAATGTTTCGTTTTGATGAATCCCAAGTAAATTACATAAACGACCCACGCCGCGCCCTTTGGACACTTCACGATGAAAAACTTCAACCCAAATATACCCTTTTGTAACGGGCGAGGATGAACGAATGACCCTGATTTCAGGTGATTGCGCTTCAATTTCAACTTTCAGGCCGGCAAACTTTTCTTCGTTCTCAGGAATTATCAGCATAAACTGGCACAGGCCATTTTTCAGTTCGCGGTTTGTTGGCAACTGTTCTGAAAAAGAAGTATGGAATGAAAAGTAACGCTCAAACTCTTCGCAATCCTGTTTACCCTTATGAAACCACAACCGATGATTTTCCGGTGCCTCATCGAATGCATAAAAATTGTAATCCCTGCTTCTGAAAAACTGAATTAAATGGTTTGAGGATTCCCGGCTGATATTTTTATGAAAAATGTGTTTTTTATCAGGCCAGTTGTAAATGCCGGCACCAGACGAATACACAATAAAATCGAACGGAACTTCAGCGGGAATAACTTCCATTACTTTACGTAAATTTCTTCCGGTGGCAACAACCCTCAAAATTTTTTTTTCACCCAAAAGCTGAAGCGCTTTCAGATTTTCGGTACTAATCGAACGATCGTTTTTCAAAAATGTGCCGTCCAAATCGGTGGCTACCAATTTTATGTTTTTCATATTCATTGGGCCAAAATTAATATTTTGTAGTGAACTGTTTTTTGACATATTTACATGGAGCGAATATTATTCCGTCCCGGCACATCAAATAATCCCAAATCAAATTCACCACTTTACTTCATCATTTGTAACAATTGTATAGTCAGGCCGCGGATTGGCAGCAGAAAAAACTTTCAATTTTTCATACGGTTCAATTACAATTCCCTCTTCTGTAATTTCACCGTTTTTGTTGGTCACCGCATTCAAATTCAAATTCAGGTGTTTGGCCAGAAACGGGTAAACTGCCTTTCGTTTGGGCAATTCGTAGCCGTGACCTTCTTCCGGAAGATGAACATTTTTCACTCTGTCTTCCACTCCCATCAATTTATAAATATATTGAATATGCGGAAATTCAACCTCCGGTGTATTTTTTGTCCAGTCGGCGCCGTCGGAAACCAGCAGCATTGGACGCGGTGCAGCCAGCGCAGCAATTTCCACGTTATTGGTCTGGTGATTTTCGCTTTTATGAATGGGCATTCCGCTTTCGCAAACGCAACCGCCAAAAAAGTGGGCCGAAACCTGAACCACCGGAACCGTAACTTTTATCCTGTCATCAATGGCCGTCAGTAAAAATGCCTGGGTTGCTCCGCCCGAAGCTCCGGTAATGGCAACCCGATTTGGATCGATGCTATCCAGCGAAAGCAAAAAATCGAGCGCCCGGATGCTGTTCCAAAGTTGTTGTTTTAATGCAAGCGGATGTTTGTGTTCCCAGCCCCATTCGGCCATTTCGCCGTACCCAACCATATCGATTGAAAAAACTGCCGCACCCATTTTGGCCAACGAAGCGCAACGTTTTTGGGCATCTTCGCGAAAACGGCCGTAATCTTCAGGTTTTGACCAGTGTCCGTGTGTGCTGAGAATGCCGGGCATTTTCCCCTTTTGTTTTTCAGGAAGATATAAACTGCCGGTAACAAACACTCCGGGTAAACTTTCAATGGCTACATTTTGCACTTGGTATCCATCGTATGTTCGTATTTCTGAATAGCGCGGTTTAAGTGGTGTTTTTTTCGGGTAAGGAACAAGATCTGCGCCTTTTAAAATTCCATGGCGAATAATTTCTGCACGCTTCTGCCAGGCTTCTTTTGTTGTATATTCCGATTTAAGGTTTTGAATCACTTCCTTGGCCTGTTCTTCAGTATAATAATGACCAACACAAAGATTCGACTCATTTTGATTCTGTGTAAAAGCAATAAAGGGAATCGAAACAGCGAGTAAAATTAGCAGGGAAAAAATTCGTTTCATTTTGTTTAAATTATCTGGTTTATTTATGGTTAAAGATAATATTTCAAAAGAATTGAAAAGAAATCTGCCCGAACTTTAATTGAAGAAAGCTATTTTTGACAAAAACAAAAAAGATGATTTCAAGAAGAGAAGCTTTAAAAGGACTGGCATTACTGACCGGAGCAACATTTTTTAGCACTGAAAAAGTTGTTGGCAATACCGTTACACCGGAAGGTAATTTTTCTTATTGCCTGAATACAAGCACCATTTCAGGCCAAAAAGTTGGATTCCTGAATGAGTTTAAAATTGCTGCCAAAGCAGGGTACGATGGCATTGAAATCTGGGTGCGCGATTTGGAAAAATACGTTCAGGAAGGCGGCAGTTTAAACGACCTGAAAAAATATGTCAATGATTTGGATCTGGTCATTGAAAATGCCATTGGGTTTGCGCAATGGGCGGTTGATGATGAAAACACGCGAAAAGCCGGCATGGAACAGATGAAACGCGAAATGGAAATGCTGGCGCTAATCGGGTGTAAACGCATTGCAGCCCCACCAGCCGGAGCCACCAGTCCGCCACTGCTCGACCTGTTTGAGGTGGCCAAACGGTACCGCAAGGTTTTGGAACTGGGCGATGAAACCGGAGTTCTGCCCCAGCTTGAAATTTGGGGACCTTCGGCCAACCTGTTTCACATTTCGCAGGCACTTTTTGTGGCTTCGGCAACCGGCCATTCCAAAGCCAGTATTCTGCCCGATGTTTACCACATGTTTCGTGGCGGAAGCCCATACGAAAGTTTGAAACTCATGTCGGGAAGTTCCATCGAAATGTTTCATTTTAACGATTTTATTGCTTCCATTCCACGGGAAAAGCAAAAAGATTCTGACCGTGTTTTTCCAGGCGACGGGGCAGCGCCTTTCAACCAAATAATTAAATACCTGAAAAATTCGGGTGGTAAAAAAGTGCTTTCGCTGGAATTATTCAATCCTGAGTATTGGAAAAAAGATGCGTTTGAAGTTGCAAAAACAGGATTGATGAAAATGAAAGAGGTGGTTGTAGAAAATTTCTAATTATCGTTCATACGGCTTTGGAGAACCGACTTCAATTTTTCGGGGCAAAAAACGCCTTCGTGGGTCCAGATGGGTTCTCCGTCCTTAAACACAATGAGTGTGGGTAAACGGTTTACCTTAAACCTGCTGGCAATAAACGGATTGTTATCCACATTTACTTTTACAATCCGTACGCCTTTTACCTCTTTTTTTACTTTTTTCAGAATGGGAGGAACCTCCTTACATGGTCCGCACCAGTCGGCATAAAAATCGACCAGTACCGGTTTCGAGGAATTGATAATATGTAAAAACCGCTGGTTCATTTTCCTTCTTCCATTTTATTTTTTCGTTTCTGAACAAAGTCGTTAATAAAATCGCCAACCAGGTAGCCAACAGCAGCGCCCCACAAAGTACTCCAGTACCAAACAGACTGAATGGGACAGGTTCCGCTTACACAACCCACAAATCTCCAGTATAAAAATCCTCCCAGTGCTCCAATGGCTAAAAAAACAAGCGATATACTTTTTCCTTTCAGATATTCTTTCATAAAATACATTTACATGGTGAAACAACAAAAATTAAGTCTGGTTTTCACAAATGCGATAAAATTTAATGATGGGAAATAAATAAAATTGAATAAATGATTATTCAGGCAACGTTTTAATCACTTCACTAATAAAATTATTCAGGTTGAAATTGCTTAGTCCGAAACCCATTCGCACTATTACCAAATTTTTGGATGGAATGATGTAAATGCGCTGACCCAGAAAACCATCGGCAAAAAAGATGTCGGCAGGAGCATCAACCAATGCATTTTTTTCCTCGGGTTCCTGCAACCAAAACGTGCCGGCATACTTTCCGTTTGATGCTTCCACCGGGGTTTTCATAAAATCTACCCACTCTTTCGACAAAATGGTGTCGCCGGCAAACACTCCGTTATTCAGAAATAACAAACCAAACCGGGCCCAGTCGCGAGTGGTTCCATAGCTGTATGATGACGCCACAAACAATCCGCTGGCATCGGTTTCCACTTTTGTATTTAGCATGCCAACAGGAAAAAGCAAATCTTCATAAATGGCGGTATGGTATTCCAAATCATTATTTATCCGGTTTCGAATAATTCCTGAAAGTAAATTGGCATCGCCTGATGAATAATTCCAGTGCTCTCCGGGCGGATAATCCAGTTTATTATCGGTAACCGAAGCCAGCATATCTTCGTTTTGCATAAGCATTACCGTGGCATCCGAAATGGTGAAATAGTTTTCGTACCAGTCGAGCCCGGTGCTCATTTGAATAACATTTTTTACGGTAATATTTCCCCGTTCGTCGTTTTGCCAGGCTTCAATTCCAACCGGTTGTTCCAGGGTTAGTTTTCCCCTGTCTGCCAATATTCCGGCCCAGGCTCCGGTAATGCTTTTGGTCATCGACCAGCCATGAAACATGGTGTTTTGGTCATAGCCATCGACGTATTTTTCGGCAATTAACTGGTTTTTGTAAACAACTGCAATTCCGAGTGTTTTTTTGAAAGGTTCACTGCCAGGTGCATCAAAACAAGTGTCAATCAGTTCATGCAGCCGGCTGTAATTTATGCCGGAAGGCAGCGTATCGGCAATAATATCGCCTTTAGGCCAGGAAAGTGTATCTTGTGAATAGCCAGGATCAGGAATATGAAATTCCGATTTTTTCAATTCTTCCTTTGGTGTTTTCAGCACAATAACAGCCCCAAGTCCTTCGCGGAACACTGCCTTGCGCTTTGCCAGTCCAAAAACGGTGGAGGTTGCCGATTTTTCTTCGAAATCAACTCGTGTTAAAGCCAGATTAATGGGAAAAAAAGAAAGGTCTTCGGCTATTATTCTCACCGGTTGTTTATTTGCCAGAAACACGCTGGAACACATTCCTTTGGCTGCAAATGCGGTAATGATGGGAAGTCTCGGCCACACAAACCAAATGCCGCCTGCGATTATTATAAAAACAACCAGCCAGATTATTATTTGAAGCAGTTTTTTGTTCATAGTCCGGTTACTGTTTTAATTTCCGATTCAACCTGATAAATGTAGGAACTTTTCCTGAACTTTCTTCTATGTTAATAGGCCCGCTGAAAAACTATTTCGCTTAAACCTGCCACACGGTTCTCCTCTTCATCCATATAAATTCTGATATTGAGGGTTCCGTCGTTTACTTTTACTATCCGCTCACCTGTCCATCCGGTTTCTCCGGCATCAAGCGATTTTGCAGGCGAAGCAATTCCTTCAAACTCCAGCTTCTGCCAGGACGGTAAAAAAAGATCACCCAACTTTGCGCGAATTCTATACGTACCGACTGGCACGTTAATCTGGTATTCAAAATAGTTGTTGGGATTTTTGCACCTGGCCGGTGTTCCTTCAAACATTATCTTTTTCAAACGGACATTTCCGTCAGTCTTTTCTGAAACCCATTCAACCCTGTCGGCCGGGTTCCATTTCCCTAAAAGCCAACCCTTTCCCGAATAGGGTTCAAAAGCCATGCTGTTTTTCTGGTTACCACTAACCTGGCGGGGTTTTCCAAATTGAATTTGTCCGCGTGCATAAGAGCGGACAGGATTTCCGTTTTGCCGAAAATACAAACCAAACAACTGGGGAAATCCGTTAATGGAATAATGCCGGCATTCATCAGGCGTTGGCTCAGATTTCGATTTGACCACGGTAAACTGAAAATGACCCCAGGTATCATCACCCCAGGCCGTGCCAATAGCATCGCCCCGAACCAGGTTTTGCCCTTTTTTAACGGCCAGATTTTTGGTATAAAGGCGGCTGTAATAATAATAAATACCCGGCTGCGACTCACTCTCCAGCAATACACAGGCCTGGTTTCCGGCTTCGTCCAATCCTTTGGATTCTACCCAAACCACCCGGCTGTTTTCAATTGCTACCAACCAGTGTTTCATCATTCCCCGCGCATCGTGCAGATCGAATCCAATGCCGGCATAATTGGAGTAGGCAGGTTGTTTGTCGGTTTCGCCATTTTTGTAGTATGAAAACATGTAACTTTCCTCATCGGCGCTCCATACAAATCCGTCGTTAAAACTAACCGGAAAAATATATTGTGAAGGGTCAAGAAGCGGTAACCGGGAATCGCTCAGGCAAATCAGGGCATCTTTGGTCAGCAATCCGTGAACAAGCGAATCAGGAGTTAACGATTTTACCTTTTTATTATCGGCCACAAAAATCCGGATTCCGCCCAGCTTTTCCGGCACCGAGCGGCGGGCCACTTTAAACCAAAGTGTGTCTGCACCGATTTTAATTTGGTTGTAATGGTTTTCGATTTTCAGCAACTTCACTTCCACCTGGTTAAACATAACGTTTTCTCCCACATTCAGGTTAAAGTAAAAACCATTTCCCCAACTGAAGTCAGCCGAATCAGCCTGTTGCCCGCTTACCTGAAGCAAGACAGCAAACATTAAAAAAAATATGAGCAACTTACTTTTCAAATTATTTTTCAGTTTTTTT
>JAZBNQ010000221.1:0-13249 GCA_036350775.1 Mariniphaga sp. | reverse complement strand
TCATCGTCAATATGACCAATGCCAATTATCAATGTATGAACGCCGGGTGTAGTAAGCGAATACTCGATGAGTGGACGGCTTGGCAACCCGGGTTTTCCCACTTCCATGTAAACGTGCTCCGGCTTGTTCGACCAGGTAGGTTCTTTGTGGTACAAGGCAGCATCGGCGAAGGTTTTCATGCCGATAATTCCCAGTCCTTTGGCTTCGGCAACCGGAATCACATTGTGCTGCATATTGAACATCAGCCGGTCGTTGGCGTTGATGGCGATGAGCATTCCTTCCAGAATTCCCCATTCGTCGCGCTGAATCATGTCAATCATGGCCGGCGGATTGTTGTGCCCCGAAAATCCGATGTGTTTAATCAGTTTCTCGTTATTCGGGTTCATGCCGGTGAGGTTGGTTCCGTCGCGCAAATCGCGCAGGGCAACCAGGGCACCAAAGTTTCCGTTCGGGTCGAGCGGGGTTTCCAGTCCTTCGTAAAGCACATCGATTTCGGCTTCGTTGTGGAGCGTATGAATCAGCACCATATCGAGGTAGGCACCCTCGGGATAGTTGCCGTTTCCGTCGCCAAAAAGCTGTGTGAGCGAACGTTTTACATCGTCAACTGCGCACTGCACGTTATCGCCGTTCGACCAGTTTACCACACCTTCACGCTCGGGCCAGCCAGGTTTTCCCCAGCGCATGGCGGTTTTGCTGGTGAGCCAGATGGATTTACGCAGTTCTTCGTTGTAAGCTTTTTCTCCCGGGATCAGGTTCAGTTTTTTAAATGCTTTGTTGAAATTCAACTGGCTGCCTGCATACAGGTTCGATGTGTCAAAATAATTGATGCCCAAGTCGAAGGCTTTCAGAATAATTGGCACCGGGTCCAGTCCTTCTGCTGTCCATTGCAGCGAAGCCTGACCGCCCAATCCAAAAGTGGTTACCATAAAATCGTGTTTTCCGAATTTGCGTTTCATGGGTGCAGGCACTTTTTCCACATTGCAGCTTCCAAAAGAGAGGGTTGAAACCGCCGCAGTAGTGGTTGCCGTAACTTTAATAAAATTTCTTCTTGAAACGCTGAATTTGTTGTTCGTTGCCATAATTTAAAGTTTTCCATAAAGTTACAAAAATATTTGTGAACATTAATTTTTGACAATTTGCCGGTTAAATAATTTCAGGTTTTCAAAATATATTAATAATGGTGGCAATTCGGAAGTAATTTGAAGAACACCAGGCTTTGAAGTAATTTACTCAGATTTACAATGTGTTTTTATTCAAATAAGCCTGACTAATAATTCCCTTCATATTCCGAATATTTCTGTTATTTTCGCAATTTCTTTTATATCTGTTTATTTTATGTGGCTGAAGGTTTCGAGCATTATCCTCAGAAATAAAATACTATTACTTGGCATTTTGGTAGTTATCACACTTTTTTTTGGTTACCATGCCCGAAAGGTGGAGATGTCTTATGAATATGCTTTATTGCTTCCAAAGAAAGATCAGGCCTTTAAAGATTACCTGGAATTTGTGGAAGTTTTTGGGGAAGAGGGAAACCTTATTATTATCGGAATTCAGGATTCCAATTTTTTTCAGTTGAACCGGTTTAACGCATGGAAACATTTCTGCGCCGAACTCTCTGAGGTAGAAGGTGTGGAAGATTTATTGTCGGTTTCAAATGCCTACAATTTGGCAAAAAATACTGTAGAACGTAAATTTGAAATTGAACAACTTTTCCCAGATTCCATTGATAACCAGGAAGAAATAGACCATCAGGCTGAAATTTTCAGAAGCCTGCCATTTTACCGGAAATTGGTTTATAACCCTGAAAACCACACTTATTTGCTGGCTATTACAGTGAATAAAGATAAAATGCATACAAAAGATCGGGAAAGGATGGTTAAATCCATTCAGAAAATTGCCCGAAATTTCGAAAGAAAACAACAAGTGGATTTGCATTATTCAGGCCTGCCTTATATACGCGTTGTCAATTCCATTAAAATAAAACGGGAGCTTTACATGTTCAGTGCACTGGCGCTGGCCATTTGTATTGTTGTGTTGTTTTTGTTTTTCAGATCGTTTAAGGCCGTGTTTTTCCCGGTAATTATTGTGCTAATTGGCGTTGTTTGGGCCATGGGTATGTTGTCTTTATTAGGGTTTAAAATAACTATTCTATCCGGAATGATTCCGCCGCTTTTAATTGTAATTGGAATTCCCAACAGCATTTATATGCTGAATAAATTTCATCACGAATATGTGCGGCATGGCAATAAAATAAAAGCTCTTCAGCGCGTAATTATTAAAATTGGAAATGCTACATTTTTAACCAACCTGACTACTGCTGCAGGATTTGCCACATTCATTATTGTAAAAAGTGATATTTTAAGGCAGTTTGGAATTGTGGCTTCGTTAAATATAATGGGTTTGTTTGTTCTGTCGTTGCTGCTTATTCCTATAATATTCAGTTTTATTGAACCCCCTTCCAGCCGTCATGTAAATCACCTGAACAACAAATTTGTTTCGGGTATCATACGCAAACTTATTCACATTACCGAACACCACAGGAAAACTGTATATTTAATTGCCTTTGTAATTTTAGGTATTGGAGTTTACGGAATTACCCTGATGAAGAGTTCGGGATATATGGTTGATGACATCCCTGAACACGACCCGGTTTATAAAGATTTGAAATTTTTTGAATCGAATTTCGACGGGCTGATGCCTTTGGAAATTATGGTGGATACCAAACGGCCTGGCGGTGTAATGCAATTGGCTACTTTCAACAAAATTGACCAATTGGAGAAAGCACTTGCAGAATATCCCGAAGTTTCACCTCCGCTTTCGTTGCTGAACCTGTTAAAATTTTCGAAACAGGCTTTTTATAACGGGCATGAAAATTATTATAGTTTACCAAATAGCCGTGAACAGAGTTTTATTTTGCAGTATGCCAGCATGGGAGAGGATAATGCTGGTATGTTGCATTCTTTTATCGACAGTTCAAAACAGGTTACCCGAATCAGCCTAAGAATGAAAGATGTTGGTACCAAACGTATGGAGGAATTGTATGCCGGATTTATTGCCGACATTGACTCCATCTTTCCTTCCGGCAATTATGATGTTATGGTAACCGGCTCCAGTGTGATTTCTTTTAAAGGAACCCAGTATTTGCTCAGGAACCTCTTCACCAGCCTGGGTTTGGCTATTTTACTGATTTCAATTTTTATGGCCATAATGTTTTCATCGTGGCGAATGGTTATCATGTCGCTTACGCCCAACATATTTCCACTCATTTTTACAGCAGCTATAATGGGCTATTCGGGAATTCCAATAAAGGCCAGCACAATTTTGGTGTTCAGCATTGCATTTGGTATTTCAGTGGATAATACCATTCATTTTCTGGCCAAATACCGGCAGGAACTCATTGCCACCGGTTGGGATATCAGGCGCTCGGTAGTGCTTGCACTTAACGAAACCGGTGTGAGTATGTTGTACACTTCGGTGGTGCTTTTTTTCGGTTTTGGTATTTTTTCACTTTCCGGATTTGGAGGAACTGTGGCCATGGGTGTGCTGGTTTCGTTAACTTTGCTGGTGGCGGTAACTTCCAATCTGGTTTTGTTGCCATCCCTGCTCACCAGCCTCGACAGATTAACCACAACCCGCTCTTTTGAAGAACCACTTCTTCATATTTACGATGAAGAGGAAGATATTGAGCTGGAAGAGTTGAAAATTAAAGACAACAATCAAATTGAATAAGCTATGTTCCAAATTGAAGAGTTGCAGAAAAAAATAAACCAGGAAATTGCCCGCAGATCAGCTGGTTTAAATGCCAGACAGCCTGCAGAACTTTATGCCCCGATTGATTATTCGCTTGGGGTTGGAGGGAAAAGATTACGTCCGGTTTTGCTGTTATTGGCATTTAACCTGTTCTCCGATGAAATTGAAAAAGCATTGCCCGCCGCCCTTGCAGTTGAGGTGTTTCATAATTTTACTTTGCTGCATGACGATATAATGGATAAAGCAGAAGTAAGGCGAAACAAACCGACAGTACATTTAAAATTCAGCGAGAACAATGCTATTTTGTCCGGAGATGCTATGGCATTTCTTTCATATCAGTATCTGTTTGAATGCCGTTCGGAAAATATGTTTGACGTGGCAGACCTTTTTACAAAAACAGCGCTTGAAGTTTGTGAAGGCCAGCAATATGATATGGATTTTGAAACCCGTAAAGATGTTACCGAAGCAGAATACCTGGAAATGATACGGTTAAAAACTGCCGTTTTACTTGGCTGCAGTTTGCAGGCCGGTGCTTTGCTTGCGAATGCTGCCGATGAAACCGCACAGCAACTGTACGATTTTGGAATTAATCTTGGCATGGCTTTTCAACTTCAGGACGATTGGCTCGATACCTTTGGAGATCAAAAGAAATTTGGAAAAAAAATTGGTGGCGACATTGCAGCCAATAAAAAAACTTACCTGCTGATAACAGCACTCGAAAAAGCAACTGAAGCCCATAAAATAACCCTGAATAAATGGTTAAATGCCGAAGATTTTAATGTTGAAGCAAAAATTAATTCGGTTACTGAAATTTATAACCAGTTGGGCATAAAAAATATTACTGAAACAAAAATAGAACATTATTTTGCCCGGGCGTCAGAAATATTGGACCAACTTCCGGTAAATGAATTAAAAAAGAAACAGCTTATTGATTTGAGCCGGAATATGTTAGGGAGAAAGTATTAATAAAAAAAACTGTACGAGTATTTTTTTATTGAATGAATTTAAACCTTTTGTAACTTTGAGGCGCAAAAAAAAAGCGGTATCTTTTGCCGCACTTCAAATAAAAAACAAATGAACCAAAGCAAAGGAAGAATTATTCAGGTTATCGGCCCTGTGGTAGATGTTAGTTTTGAAAAGGAAGGAAATGATCTTCCAACCATTTACGATGCCCTTGAGGTAAAGAGGGAAGGAAAAGATAACCTTGTTATTGAGTGCCAGCAGCACATTGGCGAAAATACCATCAGGTGTATTGCCATGGACTCAACCGATGGTCTAAAAAGAGGCATGGTTGTTATTTCAACCGGAAAACCTATAATTATGCCGAAGGGGGAAAATGCCCTGGGAAGGTTATTGAATGTTACCGGCGATTCGGTTGACGGTCTGGAGCAACTCCCGAAAAATGGGTTCAAAATTCATAATGAGCCGCCCAAATATGAAGATTTGATTACCGAAACCGAAGTATTATACACGGGAATAAAAGTTATTGATTTAATTGAACCCTATGCCAAGGGAGGTAAAATTGGACTGTTTGGGGGTGCCGGTGTAGGGAAAACAGTATTAATTCAGGAATTGATTAACAATATTGCTCTGGGACACAGTGGGTTGTCTGTTTTTGCAGGAGTTGGTGAACGCACCCGGGAAGGGAACGACTTGTTGCGTGAAATGATTGAAGCCAAAATTGTGGATTACGGTGATGATTTTCGTGAATCGATGGAGAAAGGGAGTTGGGATTTGTCGAAGGTTGATCAGGAAAAACTCAAAAAATCGAAACTTGCCATGGTATTTGGTCAAATGAATGAGCCACCCGGTGCACGCGCCAGGGTTGCGCTTTCAGGACTGGCCATAGCCGAAAGTTTACGCGACAGTGGCATGGAAACGGGAGAAGGCCGTGACATCCTATTTTTTATTGACAATGTCTTTCGTTTTACACAAGCCGGTTCAGAAGTTTCAGCACTCTTGGGAAGGATGCCTTCAGCAGTGGGTTACCAGCCCACTTTGGCCACTGAAATGGGAATTATGCAGGAACGCATTACTTCGACCAAATATGGCTCTATAACATCAGTTCAGGCGGTATATGTGCCGGCTGATGACCTTACCGACCCTGCCCCTGCAACAACGTTTGCCCATCTTGATGCCACAACTGTACTTAGCCGTAAAATTGTTGAATTAGGAATCTATCCGGCTGTTGATCCACTCGATTCATCTTCCCGTATTCTTACTCCTGAAATTGTGGGAGAGGATCACTACTCCTGCGCTCAAAATGTTATTCATTTGCTGCAACGATATAAAGAACTGCAGGATATTATTGCCATTCTGGGAATGGATGAGCTTTCGGAAGAAGATAAACTGGTGGTTCACCGGGCCCGCCGTGCACAGCGTTTCCTCTCACAACCGTTTTTTGTTGCATCACAGTTTACCGGCCTCGAAGGGAAACTGGTTTCTATTGAAGATACAATCAAAGGATTTAATATGATTTTGAATGGCGAAGTGGACAAATACCCAGAAAGTGCTTTTAACCTGGTGGGAACCATAGAAGAGGCAATTGAAAAAGGAGAGCGTTTGCTGGCCAGCAAGTAATTTAAAAATTTAAATCATGTTTCTCGAAATCATCACACCCGATAAAAAAATATACGAGGGCGAAATAAAACGCATCAGGCTTCCCGGCAGTAAAGGGTTGTTTGAAATTCTGAAAAATCATGCACCGATAATTTCAACCCTCGATCAAGGCATTATCAGGGTTATTGATGAAAACGATCGACGGTACACATTCGAAGTCAACGGGGGGATTGTTGAAAATAAGGACAATACAATAATTGTTTTACTGGAATCAGTTTGAAAATTAAATTTCTGGTCATACGATTGAGCTCCATTGGCGATATCGTGCTTACTACGCCGGTGGTGCGTTGTTTAAAAAAGCAGGTTAAAGGCGCTGAGGTACATTTTGTAACCAAAAAGAAAAATGAATTGCTGGTTTCTTCCAATCCTTTTATTGAAAAAGTGCATACCTTTTCTGGGAACCTGCCTGAATTAATTGGACAGCTTAAGCTGGAACAGTTCGATTATATTATTGATTTACATCAGAATTTCAGGAGTAATCGCATTAAAAGAAGTCTTGGAATTCCGGCTTTTTCTTTCAAAAAACTCAACATTGAAAAATTCCTGCTGGTAAATTTTAAAATTAACCGGTTGCCCGAAAAACATATTGTTGACAGGTATCTTGAAACGCTTTCCGTTTTCGACGTAAAAAACGATGGGGAAGGCCTTAATTTTTTTATTCCTGAAAATTGCAATTATCCTTTAAATGAATTGCCCCGGGCTGCCCAAAGCGGATACGTTGCTTTTGTTATTGCAGGAACCTGGGCAACTAAAAAATTACCTGTTAAAAAAGCAATTGAAATTTGTAACGGCATCGAACATCCTGTAATTTTGCTTGGTGGAGTTAACGAAAAGGAAGAAGCCCGGCAAATTCTTTCAGAATCAAAAGGGAACGTATTCAATTTTACCGGAAAAATAGACCTTCACCAGTCAGCATCACTTGTTCGCGATGCACGGCTGGTGCTTGCAAACGACACAGGCCTGATGCATATTGCCGCTGCCTTCAAAAAGAAAATTCTTTCGTTTTGGGGAAATACAATTCCGCAGTTCGGAATGTATCCTTATCAAGCACATCCGGCTTCGGAAATGTTTGAAGTGGCTGATTTAAAATGCCGTCCCTGCTCCAAAATCGGGTATGGAAAATGCCCTAAAAAGCATTTTAAATGTATGGAAGAGCAGGATACCCAAAAAGCAGTGGACTGGATCAGTAAGAATTTCGTTTGAATTCAACCGAAAGCAATTTTCAATCTGTTTAATCCCTCCTCAAGCACACTTCTCGGACATCCGATGTTCAGTCGCATCCAGCCGTCGCCGCCTGTGCCAAAACGTCCGCCGTTGTTCAGCCCTACTTTTGCTTTGTTTACGGTGAATTTCATCAGTTCTTCATCATTCATACCAAATCCCCTGAAATCGAGCCAGATTAAATAGGTAGCTTCGGGTTTCATTACATTTATTTTGGGCAAGTGTACTTTCATAAATTTTTCAAGAAAAAGGTAATTTTCCCAAAGGTAATCCATTAACTGCGCGAGCCATTCATCTCCATGAATATAAGCAGCTTCGAGTGCCACTGTGCCAAATATATTTCCCATGCCAAGGTGACCCACATTTAGCGCTCGTTCGTATCTGGCATGTTTTGTTTTATCGGGAATGATAACCAGCGATGAGGCCAAACCTGCCACATTAAATGTTTTGCTGGGCGCCATACAAACCAAAGAATTTTTTGCCGCTTCCTCCGAAAGTTTAGTGAACGGAATATGCGAATGACCGGTAAAAATCAAATCGGAATGAATTTCGTCGGAAATAACCATGACGCCATTTTCAAGGCAAATAGACGAAAGTTTTTCCAACTCGCTGCGGGTCCATACCATCCCACCCGGGTTTTGAGGGTTACACAAAAGCAACAGTTTGGTGGTTTTATCGATTTTTGATTTCAGGTCTTCAAAATCGAAAGTTAAACGCCCGTTTTCATTTTTCAGCGGATTTTCAACCAATTTGCGTTTGGTTCCCTTCACGCTATCGAAAAACGGGAAATAAACCGGAGGTTGCACAATTACGCCATCGCCGGGTTTTGAAAAGGTTTCGATTGCAATGGTCAGTCCGGCAACCACGCCCGGGCTAAAGGAAATCCACTCCTTTTTCACCTCCCAGTTATGCCGGCGTTTCATCCAGCCAATTATTGCATCGTAATAGGAATCCGGTTTAAAGGTGTATCCAAATAATTCATGTTCCGCCCGTTTTCTTATAGCATCCACAATAAAGTCAGGAGTACGGAAATCAGTGTCGGCCACCCACAAGGGCAGCACGTCATCAGTTTTAAACATCCATTCTCTTGCATCGTATTTTATGCAGTTGGTTCCGCTGCGCGGGATGATTTCATCGAAATTGTATTTTTTCATGGACAGGCTTTTTTACAGATTTACAGACACCTCAACTTTCTGTAGAAAATTGAAATTACTTCCTTTTTCAACCCGGAGTACAAAATTAAAACGATTCAGGTCAAGACAAAGATCAAAATCATCTTTTGGGGCCCATTCTTGTTTTATGGGGTCAAAAAAACGTTTTCCCGATCCTTTCCGTATAATTTCTTTCATTTTCTTGAAATCATTAGGAAGCCCTTTTAATTCATTTCTAATATACTCGGCACAAAGCGTATCTTCATCGGTTGGAAATTCACAGGCATAACCCATACAAACCAGCGATAAAGTTTCCGGGTTTTGTTTTTTTATATAACGAACAATGGCACCGGCATTTACAAAGCTGCCTGTAATTATTTCAGAGACGTTAGTCGCGGCTTCAATGCCTTGTGTCCCCGAGCTGGTAGTGTGGACTATTGTTTTTCCCTTTAAATTTTTATGAAGCAATTGAGCGGGCGAATTGCCGTAATTGAAACCGTGTGGTTTCATTTCGTTTCGTTCACCCATTAACAGAAATTCCGGATTTTCTTCTTTGAATTGATAAGCTTTTTCAATGTTTCCAACAGGGATTATTTTTTCGGCTCCTTTCTCCATGGCATAACATGTGGTTGAAAAAGCCCTGAAAACATCTATAATTACAGTTAATCCTGTTGCATCTTTTGCTCCATCAAGCAATTGAAGAATGTGAATGTTCATTTTATACTTTTTTACGAAAATAAGTAAAATTAACTTAACATATCTGTATTGAATCAGGCATGATAATTGATATGAAAAATTTTTCTTTTTTAATATCTGTAATACAGCATATTAAAAGAATGTTACATTCAGTTAATGTGCCCTCTGTTAAATTCACAATTATTTGATATACTTTTAATGTATGTTTTACAGCATAATTTTAAAAACCCATTATGTTTGTATCGTCAAACAATGTTAAACCAAAGACAAAACTTAAAGTCACAGAGAAACAGAAACAATTAGAAAAGTGACTTGAAAACAGTTAAACAATTAAAATTGGAAAAACATGAAAACAATTAAATTAGCTTTTACAGTAGCAGCTTTAGCTGCAGCAACGATTGCAACCGCAGTCGAAAAACCGAAGATGAATGTTGTGCCGCTCAACTCTGAGCGGGCAGTCGTTTCAGTTACAAACGTAAATCCTGCAATTTTTGAAGTGAGCATTGAAGCTGAAAACGGAGACATGGTTTATTACAAGCAAACAAGCGAGCCTGTTACCGACTTCAAACAAATTTACGACTTTAAAAATCTGGCCCAAGGAAAATACGTTTTGAACCTGCAAGTTAACAACACAAAAGTGATGAACGATTTCCAGGTTTCAGGAAAAGGGATTGAAGTTGGAGAATCAAAAGTACGTTTTGCTCCTTACTTCGAATTTAAAAACGATGAGTTGAAACTTTCGTACCTGAATTTCGACCAGGAAAACCTGAAATTGTATTTCTACGATAACGAAGGTCTGGTTTATGAAACAAAACTGGGAAGAGATTTTAACATTACTACCGGATACGATTTATCCGGACTGAAAAATGGAAATTACAGGGTAGTTTTAAGTTCATTTAACAACGAATTTACTTATAATTTGCTGAAATAGATTTGGGTTAATGGAAGAAAAAGAAAGGCCTTGCATTAGCAGGGCTTTTTTATTAACACCTGTTGAAAAACAGTTCTGAAATTTTTATAAGTTTCATAACTGTTTTAACAAGTTTATGCGTTTATATACGTAACTTTTACGTTAATAGTAAATTAACAGAAATGTTAAAAAAGATGCTAAAAAACATGTTTTGAAAATTCTTCATACATTTGCAAAAGACATTTAGGTCTTAATTTAACGAAAATTGAAAACAATGGAAACAAAAGTGAATCAAAATCAGATAGTTATTACAACGAGTTCTGAGGATGAAAAACAAAAACTGCCGGTAAATCTTATTCTTTCGCTGGCAGCGGGTGCAATTGCCGGTGTGGCAATTATTTTCGGCCTGTTTTGGGGTGCCGATATGATTTTTGGCCTTTGATTTAGGTTAGACACTATTTTTAAAAACAATATGATTGAAAAGACGCTGTTATCCGCAGGGTCTTTTTTTTATTCCCTTTCCCAAACTAAAATTTTTTTTAAATACTTTTTGCCCGAAATTTTGCATTTTTGCGCCAGGCTTATTTAAGTATGAGAGCAAATCACTTTGCAACGTCAGATTATTGGAAGTGCTGCTATTCTTAAAATCAGAAGTATTTAATTTTTCATACAAATGGAAGTAAAAATTTTAGGCAACAACCATTCGGTATTCGACCAATACCTCGCAGAAATAAGAGATATATCCATTCAGAAAGATCCTTTGCGGTTTCGTGAAAATCTTTATCGTTTAGGTGAATTATTTGCGTATGAAATTAGTAAAGAGTTAAAATATGCTTTAGAGGATGTAACTACACCGCTTGGTGTTGCCAAAGTGCCTATGCTGGAAAAACAACCGGTGCTTGCAACCATTTTAAGAGCCGGACTCGCCATGCACAACGGGTTACTGAAAATTCTCGATCGGGCTGAAAATTGTTTTATTTCTGCCTATCGGAAATATACGGATAACGGTGGTTTTGAAATAGAATTTGAATATATGGCATCGCCTTCGCTGGATGACAAAGTGGTTATTTTATCTGACCCCATGCTTGCCTCAGGTAAATCGATGGAAATTGGATATGAGGCGTTGTTCAGCAAGGGCAAGCCTGCTCATGTGCATCTGGTTTCAATTATTGCCAGTCAGCAGGGAGTAGATTATATTCTGAAAACTATAAAAGCTGAAAATGTAACACTTTGGCTCGGGGTCGTTGACGAGGGAATGACTTCAAAGTCATACATAGTTCCGGGGCTTGGTGACGCAGGAGACCTGGCTTATGGTGAAAAAATTGATTCGAAGTAAAATTTTAGAAATAAACTTCCACGTTTACATCATCGCGGCTAAATCCTTTTTCTTTGAGAATTTCCATGGCATCGAAAATCATATCGCTGTTACCGCAAAGGTAAAAGCAGGAATTTTTTTCAAATTCAGCTTCTTTTAAATAACCGGTTAATCTACCTCTGTAATCACCATCATCATCACGCGATGTACATAAAAAGAAACGGCTGGGTTCATATTCTTCCCGCTCGTAAGCCTCGTTGGCATAGCGCACCCCATGAATGATTTTGTAATCCAGTCCGGGATAGCTTTTTACCATGCTGTGAAATGGTGCAATGCCTGTTCCGCTGGCAATAAAAATATGCTGGTGTGTGTTCAGTTTTTTGGTATCGAGCGCAAAACGGCCAAACGGACCATGCACTTCAACCATATCGCCTTTTTTCAGGTGTTTCAGTTTGGGTGAAAAATATCCTCCGTCCACTTCTTTAACCAAAACGTCAAGTAAATCTGCATCTTCGGCACTGTATATAGAATATTCCCGGCTCTGGTAATCTCCGGCAATTGAAAGCGAAATATGCTGTCCGGCCTCAAATTTAAACCGGCATTTGGGCAGGCGAAGTAAAAAGGTGCTTTCGGTTAAATTTTTAATATGTTGTACCTTATAATAATTTGTATCTAGTTGAACTTCTGTTTTCATTTCTATTGTCATTGCATATCATTTTTAAAAAGAAAGGCAAAAATAGCATCAATCACCAAAAAAATACTTTTTGGTATTCTATTTCGCCGGTTATTATAGAGAATTAACCGATTTTTAACAGAATTGTTCGGATTTATTTGAATAATTTTCAACAAATTCTGAATTTCAGAATGTTATTTTTTAAAGCCGTATAACAAATAAACAGCAAAACATGAAAACAATAATCGTTTATGCTACCCAACATGGGTGTACCGGGAAGATTTCGGAACAAATGAAAGATTATCTTGGCGGGGACATTACTCTTGTAAACCTCAAAAATGACTCTGTTCCATCTTTAAAATTTTTTGATCGTGTAATTATTGGAGGCTCCATTCATGCAGGACAGATTCAAAAAAGGGTAAAAGAATTTTGCACTACGAATCTTGCTGAGTTAATGCAAAAAGAATTTGGCCTTTTTATTTGCTGCATGGAAGAAGGTGAAACAGCACAGAAACAGTTACAAAATGCCTATCCTGAAGAATTGCTTCAGAATGCCAAGGCTACGGCCTGTTTTGGAGGCGCTTTCGATTTTAATCGGATGAATTTCCTCGAAAAAATGATTGTAAAAAAGGTGGCCAATGTAAAGCAAAGTACCTCAAAAGTTGATTTTGAAGCGGTTCGTAATTTTTCAAAGCGAATGGATCGCATCTTTAACCCGTTTCTGTTTTTGGCCTGAACAATTAAAAATTCAGATAAAAATCGCGGGTTAAAATCTTATATTGTTCGGTAAAGTCCGAATTGTCATCGGTATGAATATAAATGAAGTCCTTTTTTAATGGTTTTTCGGTTTTTGAAAATTCCAGCAAATAGCGGTGCACTTTTTTCAATCTGTTAGAACGTACTTCAGTTTGGCG
>JAZBNQ010000220.1:0-7595 GCA_036350775.1 Mariniphaga sp. | reverse complement strand
TGTGGAAGTTTTGATTGCCGGCGAAGCGCCCGAGTGGGAAACGTATTTGTACGCTAACGATGCTGTAAATCAGGGAAAAAACAAAGCAGTTATTTTTCTGGGGCATATCAAATCGGAAGAAGCCGGGATGGCCTATTGCGCCGAATGGCTCCGGGGTTTTGTAACAGAAGTGCCTGTTCATTTTATTAAAAACCGTCCTAATTTCAAAACCTTCTAATTTTTGAATCATGCCTGAAGGACTTTGGCTCATTATAGTTCTGTTTATTTCTGTATTGTTCATAATTCTGGGAACCACACGTCTGAAACTTCATCCGTTTGTGGTACTGTTACTTGCATCATACCTGGCAGGCGCACTGGCCGGGTTACCCATTGAAAACATTGCCGTTTCCATTTCCCGCGGTTTTGGCGATATTATGGCTTACATTGGAATTGTTATTGTTTTAGGAACTATAATAGGCACGATTCTGGAAAAATCAAACGCCGCCATTAAACTTGCTGAATTGGTATTGAAACTGGTGGGCAAACGATTTCCGGCACTGGCTATGTCCATTATTGGTTACATTGTTTCCATACCGGTTTTTTGCGATTCGGCTTATGTCATTCTTTCCTCGCTAAAAAAATCGCTGGTTCACCGAACCAAAAAACCTTCGGTGGCGCTGTCCATTGCGTTGTCCACCGGACTTTATGCCACACATACATTTGTCCCGCCAACACCCGGCCCCATTGCTGCTGCCGGCAATTTGGGCCTTGATGATCAACTCGGGCTTGTTATTCTTTTTGGTTTGACTGTTGCTTTGGTGGCTCTTTTTGCCGGTTATTTCTGGGCATCGTTTGCCGGGAAAAAATATACCACCAGCGAAGACACAGATAAATTCAACCAAAGCATTTCTGAAAACTTAAAACTTCCGTCTGCCATAAAAGCATTGCTGCCAATCCTGGTTCCAATAATTATGATTGCGTTGCGCTCAGTAGCCACTTATCCGGCAAAACCTTTCGGAACCGGTTTCTTTTTTGCCTTTCTCGATTTTTCCGGCCAACCCGTAAATGCTTTGTTCATTGGATTGATGCTATCGTTTTTGCTATTCCCTGTTTTTAACAAAGAAACCCTCACCGGCTGGATTGGCGACGGAATTTCAGCAGCGGCTCCCATTTTACTCATTACCGGAGCCGGCGGAGCTTTCGGCACCATTTTAAAAGAGACCCAGATTGGTGAAACCATCGGGAACATGCTGGCGGATTATCAACTGGGTATTTTCCTGCCGTTTATTATTGCGGCAGCTTTTAAAACGGCCCAGGGTTCATCAACCGTAGCTTTGGTGGCCACCTCGGCACTGATTGCACCGCTGCTTTCCACCATTGGGCTCGATTCACTTAACGGAAAAGTTCTGGCAGTTATGGCCACCGGTGCCGGCGCCATGACCATCTCCCACGCCAACGATAGCTTTTTTTGGGTTGTTACCCAATTTTCGGGAATGGATGTGAAAACCGGATACAAAACGCACACAATTGCTACACTAATACAGGGAATTACGGCAATAGTTTTCATTTTTTTTCTTACCTTGATATTCATTTAATAATAGAACCATGATAAAAAATATAGTAATCAGCTTTTGTTTGTTTGCACTATTTATTTGCCCGGTAAGAAAATCTTTCGGACAACAAACCATAAAAAACACGACTAAAACCATTCAACTATTCAATAGTCAAAACCTTGAGGGCTGGTACACCTTTTTGCAACACAGCGGTAAAAATCACGATCCAAAAAATGTTTTTACGATAAAAGATGGAATGATTCGGATTTCAGGAGAAGAATGGGGGTGCATTACTACAAATGAGGAATATGAAAATTACAGGCTGGTTACTGAATTCAAATGGGGAGAAAAAACGTTTGAACCGCGAATAAACAATGCCCGCGATTGTGGTATTCTACTCCATTCGAAAGGCGAAGACGGAGCATCCGGTGGAATCTGGATGCACTCGATAGAATGTCAGATTATTGAAGGTGGCACCGGCGACATTATTGTTGTGGGTGATGGAACTGAAAACTTCAGCGTAACCTGCACAGTTGATGATGAAAAACAAGGCAATTCGTATGTTTATAAACCCGGAGGAAAGAAAGTAACGGTTAACTCAGGTCGAATCAATTGGTTAAACCGCGACCCGGAGTGGAAAGATGTATTGGATTTCAGGGGAGAAAAGGATGTTGAAAATTCTGTTGGCAAATGGAATACACTTGAATGCATTGCCGAGGGAGATAACCTCACTTTTATATTAAATGGAATTGTAGTAAATGAAGCAACCAACGTAAGACCCCAAAAGGGCAAAATTCAGATTCAGTCTGAAGCGGCCGAAATTTTTTTTAGGCGAATAGAACTATTCCCTCTTCCATAAAACTTTCAAATTCTCTTTACCGAGATAAAATCGATAAAAAAAATTGAAGCATATTGCTTTTAAGATAAAATTGTCTTAAATTGAAGCTCATTTAAATTTTGAGCAATGCATAATTTTTTTTTAAGCTGTAAACACTTTTTCTCAATAAAGTATTGTAAATTGTATAACCATTATAATCATCCATCTGAAATAAGTTGTAAAAATTCAGGGCTTGCAGCACACAAAATTTTTTAATTGGTTTAATTATGAATAACATAATCAAGTTATCTTATATTAATAATCAAGTTCATTTTAGAAATTGTATTCACTTATTTTTTCAATGCATATTAAAATTGCCTGAAGAGATTTATGGCAATAATAATTCTAATAATTCACAACCATAAAAATCAAAAGAAAATGGACAAAGTAACAAATTTGAATGTGGGTGCCATCAACCCTTATGCCCTGACCGAAGCACTGGTGGGCAGAAAAATCGATTGGAGGAAAAAAGATTCCATTGAAATTATGGAAGATGCACTGGAAACCGATTACAATGAGCTTTTCGACATGAAATTTAATTCGCCCATTTATGCCGGTTTGAAATTAAACGACAAAAACATGGCTGAACCAGTAAAATCTTCTGAAATTTCCATAAGGAATGATAATGACCCGGAAACGCCGGATGTTTCAACAATTAAATCGTTGAGCGAGCTAAAAAAAGTGGGAATAAAAAGTTTGAACACCACTGCCATCAGTTCAGGATTTTTATCCCGTGGAACGTTAAACCTGAGGCTTAAAATTCCTGAACTGGATAAAACCTTGTCAAAAACAAGGTTGAGTAAACCACTTGCAGCCATTCTTTTAGGTCCCGGCTCATCAGCCGACTGGACGCCTGAAAACGGCACATGGAAAGATATGGGAGATTTTTTTAAAGATGTAACTGAATTTTCAGATCCGGTACAGGGAGCTATTGGCAACTGCTATTTCATTGCAGCGGTTTCAGCCATTGCATGGGCCGATCCGTACCGGATTGTACACCGAAACCGTGCTACAGGAACCGGGGAAACGGACAGAGTTAATGCCATTCAGTTTTATTCCAAAGGTGGTGGAAAGGATGCGCCAACAAAACTGGTTGAAGTAAGCGATAAAACCATTGTAAGAACTTCGAACAATCAGCCAATTTATTGCCGCTCAAGTGATGCAGGTGAAATTTACCCTGCACTTTACGAAAAAGCGTTTGCCAAATGGATTTTAAAAACCAATTCTGACAAACCCGACATTACCCAAACAGCATTTGGCGACCCGGTGAAAGCAACCGCACAACTGAACAACAAAACACCTCATTATTACAATACAAGCAGCAGAACAGGAGATCAGCTCTATTCTATTGTTCGGGGAAATTCCATGAGTTATAAAACCATTCATCCGATGACAGCCTGGACTTACGGCTCTAGCAAGGATTACACCGGTACAAACGTGGTGGGAAACCATGCCTATACCGTTTTGGGATGGGCTTACAAAAACAGCAAAAAATATATTGTGCTGCGTAATCCGTGGGGAGTAACAGAACCCTCGGGGTTAAATACTTACCAGGGAGTTCTTTCCTTTTTCGACAA
The DNA here is from genome assembly GCA_036350775.1 of Mariniphaga sp. Taxonomy (GTDB): domain Bacteria; phylum Bacteroidota; class Bacteroidia; order Bacteroidales; family Prolixibacteraceae; genus Mariniphaga. The sequence goes on along the minus strand of JAZBNQ010000220.1, from coordinate 3,609 downwards.
AAGTTTCTGGCGGCCTGTAAATATGATAGGAAACGACGGGGTTTTCGCCATCGAAGCCAATTCATTCCAAAACCTTTTTGCCGGAATTGGAGTAGCCAAATAAATTAAAATGAAGGGGGTCAAATCAGATTTGAAAAAGAACCTGGTTTTTCCTCCTTTTCAGTTTTCATTAAAAAAAGATAAAAAATGGAAGACCTTTTAAAAATTGCATTTAATGAGCTTGGAAATGAGGAAATTCTGGGAAATGAACACAATCCTGAAATTTTGAAATACGCCAGCGAAACAGGAATTAAAGGCATATCGAGTGATGAAATTCCCTGGTGCAGCACGTTTGTAAACTGGGTAGCCAAAAAAGCCGGCCTGCAATTCTCAGGCAAAGCCAATGCCCGCTCTTGGTTAAATATTGGAACAAGAGTTACTACACCAGAACCAGGAGATATTGTCGTTTTCTGGCGCGAAAGCCCGCAATCGTGGAAAGGGCATGTGGGTTTTTTTCTTGGTGTTTCAACCGATAAAAAAAGGGTGTATTGTTTGGGAGGAAACCAGGGTAACCGGGTTTCAGTTTCAGCTTACCGGCTCAACACCGTGCTGGCTTATCAGCGTTTGGCCCCGGTAAAAAGCCTTGAAATTCCTGAACCTGTTTTGCAAATGGGAAGCCGCGGGCAGGCAGTTGTTGCGCTTCAGGATGCGCTAAAACAGCTAAACATTGACGTGGGAACCTCTGACGGTGCTTTTGGATCAAAAACAGAAGCCGGTGTAAAAGAACTGCAAACCCGCATGCCAAACCTGGCTATTGACGGAGTTTACAATGAAATGACACGGGATTTACTTGAATCACAATTCCAGGCATAAAATAGGCTAACAATATAAAATTCAAAATCATGGCAAAAAAAATTTCTGAAATGAATAACAACGATTTTAATTCACTCGTAAATGATTTTTATGCTGAACCAAAACTCCGCAATAAATTAACCGAGGATGAAGTAAAAGCGCTGGCTGAAAGAATAAATGGTAAAGTAAATATTCCTGTTATTGGTGAAAGCGGAGAAGAAAAAATACTTATCAAGATTATTTTGAAGATTGATAATTTCATGTACGATAACCTGCCCAATGAATTTTACGATCTGATTCGGGCAGCCGATAAAGGGATTGATGAAGAGGAAGCCAAAATGATTTCCGCCCGGCTTACCAAACTGGCCAATGAAAAAATTAATCTTCCCTTCCTTTCAGAAACTGCTGAAGAAAAAATTTTAGGCTATGTGATTGAAATGATTATGAATTCGGCTACAAAAAATCAGGATTTGAATAAAGTTCTGAATAAATCAGAATAAGTATTCTGCTCCAATTTAATCAACGAATTGGAGTAAAAATTGCAATGTCGGATTTTCTTTTAAAAAACAGAAATACGTCTTTCTCCATTCAGTTGAATTGGTTATTTTTGAGCGATGGGTTTTGTGTAACGCAAAACCCATCGTTTTAAAAGGATTTTACAAAAATGAAAAATAACATCTTCAATATCGCTATTCTGGGTTGCGGCAAAGTGGCCCACCTGCATGCAAATGCAATACAAAATCTTACAAATGCGAAACTGGCTGCCGTTTGGAGCCGCTCAAAAAAATCGGCTGATGAGTTTGCCCGACAATATGAAACAAGGGCTTTTGAAAGTATTTCTGAAATGGTAAAAACCGCCAGAATTGATTTAGCTCTCATCTGCACACCCCATCCTTTTCACCGCGATCCGGCAATTGAAGCAGCCCAGGCCGGCGCAAATATTTTAGTTGAAAAACCACTGGCATCAACACTGGAAGATGCAGATGCAATAATTGAAGCCTGTAAAAATTCAGGAGTAAAACTGGGTGTAATCAGTCAACGGCGCTGGTACGCCCCGGTAATGCGCGTAAAAAAAGCCATTGATGCAGGTAAAATAGGCAAGCCGGTTTTTGGTACAATTAACATGCTGGGCTGGCGCGATAAAAATTACTATGATGCAGATGAATGGCGCGGCACATGGAACATGGAAGGTGGTGGTGTGCTGGTAAACCAGGCGCCACATCAGCTCGATTTGTTGCTTTGGTACATGGGCGAAATTGATGAAGTTTACGGTTTGTGGAAAAACCTGAACCATCCTTATATTGAAGTTGAAGACACCGCGGTGGCTGTTGTAAAATTTAAAACCGGTGGAATTGGGAATATTATCGTCAGCAATTCCCAAAAACCCGGAATTTACGGGAAAGTGCACGTGCACGGTGAAAACGGCGCTTCAATCGGAGTTCAGACCGATGGCGGTGCCATGTTTGTTGCAGGCATGTCAAACGTTTTGGAGCCGCCGGTAAATGATTTGTGGACTGTTCCCGGAGAAGAAAAACTATTGTCCAAATGGATTAAAAAAGATTCTGAACTGTTTAATGCCATTGATCCAACGGTATTTTATATGGAAAGACAGATTGAAGATTTTCTGGAAGCACTGGAAACCAACAGGGAACCAATGGTTACAGGAGAGGACGGCAGACGTACTGTTGAACTTTTCACCGCAATTTACCGTTCAGCACGTGATAATAAACCGGTAAAATTCCCGCTGGAAGCTGAAAACACCAATGATATGGATGGAAGGCAAACCCGGTAAAATGAAAAATTAACTTATGCTTTATTGCTCAAAATACCTGGGGTGCAATCCTGAAGACCAGTTTGTTTATTCAGCAGATCAAAATCTGAAATTTATTAAATGTGCCAATTGCGGCCTTATCTGGCGTGCGCCAGAATCTATCAATCTTCAGAAAGAATATGATAAAAACTATTTTAATTCAAAAAACTACACCAAAAACAAAACACACAAAATAAAAAAATCAACAGGACTGATTCGTATGGCACAAAACCTGCATCCCGGAATTCAATCGCTGTTGGAGGTGGGATGTTCTATTGGAAATACACTGCAGGCAGCCAAAAACCTGGATATCGATCATTTGGGAACAGATGTAAGTGAATATGCCGTAAATTATTGCAAAAAAAACGGCTTGAATGCTGAAAAATTATCGATTGAAGAGGTTGTTGAAAACGGAAGCCGTTTCGATCTTATTTTTATGCAACACGTTTTGGAGCATTTTCCAAACCCGTTTGAAACATTAAAACTCTGTCATAAATTACTCAAAAGAAATGGGTTGATTTTGATTCTTGTTCCCAATTCAGATTATAAAAGAGCATATAAAAAAAGAGAGAAACACCGGTTTTACAGCATTGAAGGTGTTGGCAAAGAACATTTTGTTTATTTTAACTACGAATCCATCTCAAAAGTTTTGGCCCAAGCCAACTTCGAAGTCATACAAAAGAATTATCCTGTTTTTCTAAAAAAACACGATTCACCCCGTTTTTTTCTTAACCGGTTATTCAGAAGATCCCTTTCATATTGGGGAGGTGACCAAGAAATTTTCCTGATTGCCAAGAAAATGTGAAATGTTATAACCCGACATATTTCAAAAATTCCTCCCTCACAGCCCTGTCTTTAAATCTTCCGCAATATTCTGCTGTTAATGTAGTACTGCTCTCGTCGCCAATGCCCCGGCACGAAACACACATGTGCTTGGCATCGACAAGAACGGCTACATCGTCGGTTTT
>JAZBNQ010000219.1:0-2593 GCA_036350775.1 Mariniphaga sp. | reverse complement strand
TGGATCGTTTACCATGCCTGCTGAAGAAGAATAAATAATGAAAAATGTTATTCAGATCATTGCAATTCTTTTTGTGATAAGTCTTTCAAAAATTGCTGTAGCCCAAATCAGTTTTGGAGTTTTTGCCGATTGCCAATACTGCGATTGCGAAACCTCAAACACTCGCTTTTACAGGAATTCGCTGCAAAAGCTGGAAAATGCTGTTGCTCATTTTAACCAAAATAAAAACCTTGAATTTGTGGTAAACCTGGGAGATTTAATCGATCGCGATTTTGCCAGTTTTTCACCCCTCAAACCGATTTTACAGAAATTAAACAAACCAGTTTACCATTTGCCCGGCAACCACGATTTTGAAGTGGAACCGCACCATCTGGAAAAAGTACCCGAAGAACTTGGCCTTTCAGCAATGTACTATTCTATGGTAAAAAAAGACTGGATGTTTGTTTTTTTGGATGGCACTGAGATTTCTGTTTTTTCAGGCAATAAAGAAAACGTAAAACTGGCAGAGAAAATGTCAGCAAAGTTAAAAGCTGAAGGCAAACCCAATTACTACATCTGGAACGGAGGTATTGGCAAACAGCAGCTCAACTGGTTTAATAATCAGTTAAAAGAAGCAACCGCAAAAAACCTGAATGTTGCCGTTTTTTGTCACTACCCGCTCCTGCCCTTTGAAAGCCATGCTTTATGGAACCAGGCTGAAGTACTTGAAATTTTGAATAATTACTCTTGCGTTAAACTGTGGTTGAATGGTCACAACCATGCCGGAAATTATACTTTTCAAAACAGAATTCATTTTATTACCTTAAAAGGAATGGTTGAAACTGAAACTGAAAATGCTTTTGGTGAGGTTATTTTAAATGATAAAATAATCGAAATCAGGGGATTAGGACGCGAACCACACAGAATTCTGCACCTGAAATAATTTTTATAATATTCTTCGAAATAAATTTGAATTCCTGATCGCAAAATGCATAAATATTCATAATTTTAGAAAGAGTTTAAGACATTTTATTTATTCATTTAAATTTTAACCACCATGAGAAATTTTACTTTGTTTTTAGCATTAATTCTTGTAACCCTTTTCACAAACGGACAAAAAACAGAAACACTTCAAAAAAGAATGGAAACGGCAAAAGAAAAATACACCCGTTTACTATCACTCCGGCAATCTGGAGTAAACCATGCAAAATCACCTACAAACTGGAATCTGAGTTTCGAAAAAACTTTGAAAAGTGCGGCGGCCACCATGAAACTCGACAGCACTATTACAAAAATATGGAGTGATGAAACCCAGGCATTGGAATATGATTCAAAAGAAGAATTCGTATATGATGATGAAATGAGGAACACAATGTGGCTTCACAGCGACTGGATTGATATTTCGGAAGATTGGCATTTATGGTCGAAAACAGAGGTAGATTACAACCCGGATGGAACTGTTGGCACCATGAACATTTATGAATCGTTTGAGCCAGGCACAGAACCATTATTAATTAACAAGCTCTATTCCTTTTACAATGAAGCCGGACAGCTTGATTCTGTTCAGCACTGGTACACCGAAGATCAGCAAACCTGGAATCTGGAAGGCAAGCAGATTTATCATTACAACGCCTCAGGTCAGTTAACTGAAATGCAAATGTGGTCACTCGAAGAAGATGAAGGCGAAGAATACATGTCGGTTATGCGATTTGTTTTTACTTATACCAACTCAGGCAGAATGGAAACATCTTCCATGTTTTTTCTTTTTGATGAAGAGGAAATGCTATTCTTTAAAACATTTTACTACTACGATGGCTCAAACAGGCTAACCCATACCGAAGACTGGACGTTAAACCTAATGTCCTTCGAATTGGAAAAAGATTGTCGTTCGGATTTTGAATACAATGCATCAGGAGATCTTGCAACCGACATTTATTCGGAATGGGACCCGGCTGATGAAACCTGGGTAGAAAATTATACCGATGAATATACGTATTATGATTTTAGCAATTCTGAAGTTCTTTATCCCTCTCACATGCTTTTTTATGGAATAGTGGAAGAAACGCCCATGTTTGGGAAAGCAGTTAAGGAAATAGAAACTATGGAATGGATAGAAGGAACACAAATGCTTACTGAAAAAACCAGCTTTTATTATTCAGCCGCTACAAACACTTTTGCAAATCAAATCAGCGAAGCCAAATTTTCAGTTTATCCCAATCCTTCTTCTGATAATGTAACTTTTAAATGGAACGAAAAACAGGTAAATCTTTCGCTGGAAATTTACCAGGTCGCCGGCAGCAAAATTTTGGAAAAACATATTAGCTCCGGTATTCCCGTATCTTTGAATGGAATTGATAGTGGCATATACTTTTTCAAACTGAACAATGAAAAACAAACCATTTATTCGGGAAAGCTGATTAAAAAATAATATCAATAATTTAAAAAAAAATTGATACGATGGCACTGGCACAAGCTGGTGCCATCTTTTTTTAAAAATTTTTCAGGTAAATTTACTTCTTCATTTCGAACAAATACTTAAATAACAAGCATTTAAACTTTTTAACCTGCAGAATTGTTTTTATTTGTGCTAATCAATTTTAAAACAACAGCCATG
>JAZBNQ010000218.1:0-3460 GCA_036350775.1 Mariniphaga sp. | reverse complement strand
CCTGAGGCATTATCGTCGGCTCCGTTCCAAATCCAGCCATTCCATTTTCCCACGTGGTCGTAATGAGCGCCCACCACAATAAATTCATCTTTCTTTTCGCCTTCAATCATCCCCAATACATTTCGCGCTTTTATAATTTGCGATTCAACAGTCGTTTTAAATGCAATTTGTTTTCCGGGAATTTCAACTGAAGCGGGCTGCATTTTTTCTTTTGCAGTTTCCTCAAATCTTTCAAAACCGATTGATGTTCCGGAAATTAGTTCATTGGCCAGTCGTTTCGATACTGTAAAAACAGGAAGATCAGAAGAGAGTGAATCACCCGGAAGTGTCATCCTTTTGTCATAATAAGTTGGAAAAGGTTCGTCAGCTTCAAAGTAATCACCTTTAACCGGGTAAATCCTGTTTTGTGCCCACGAAGTTGAAAGATCGTTTTCAGTATCGACCCGAATTACAGCCACAGCACCGGCTTTACTCAAATTTTCAATTTTATTGCGTTCAAGTCCATATTGAGCATACCGTCCAACCGGGGCAAATTTTTCGAACGCAGCAGATGCGGAATCTTTATGACCCGGAAATCCGGCAAGAATAATGGCTATTTTCCCCTTGAGGTCCAGTTTTTTCAAATCGTCATAATTTTTCTGTTCGTGTTTAAAACCATATCCGGCAAAAACAAGGGAAGCCTTACCAGAACGGCCCACTGTTCCGGGAGTCACATAAAAATCTGTTTTAAAATTAAAATCTACTGCGGTTTCAAAATTATTGCCGGTTGAAACTAACGCAAGAGATTGTTCTTTGCCGGGAGTGTATTCCAGCAAACTGAACTGCTGAAAAAAAGATTTTTCTGAAGTTATCTGCTTCCCTTCCATTCTTTCTTTTCGTGATGGAATGATATATTCTGTATCGCCAAATGGCTCAATGCCGTAAATTTTAAAAACCGATGCAATATAATCAGCCGCCAGGTATGCTCCTTTTGTACCCACTCCCCTTCCTTCTGTCCAGTCTGAAGCTAAAAATTCAAGCTGTCCTTTAACAGCTGATTCAGAAATAGCATCAAGTCCTTTCTGCGCCTCAGTTTGAGCTTCAGCAATAAACAAAGCAGAAAATAAAACTGCCGATGTAAAAATGTATCTCAGGTATTTCATCGTTAAATTATAATTTATTAGATAATTCTAAATTTTAGTTTTATTTGGAAATGTAATAATACAAATATCTTTTTTATTTAAATAAAAAAGTCTGGTTTTGCCATTGAAAATTTTAACAAATACGTTACAAAACCAAACCTTTTTTAAAACATATTTTTCGGGAGGCTTTTGGTGTAACTTTATATAAAAATGAAAGTACAATCGATAAACTTCTGTTCAATAAAAATCAATTGTCATGGAATCAGATAAATCACTTAAAGTATGCGGCTCCATAACCAAAAAAGAATCACTTGCTTTAATAACCAGTAATATATTGGAGCACAACGTTGTAGCAGAGGCTGACATGCCTTATGCCAATTATTACGGAAGAATTCCGGATAAACCACAGCCCAATTCTTTATTTTTGTTTACTGAACGATTCTATACACTGGAAGAAGCTTTAAGGCTAACACAAAACATTGATATTTGTGCTAAAAACAGAGTAAACACAGCCAGTGCAGTCTTCATTCTTCATGGATATCATGTACCCGCCATCCGAATCAGAAATTTTCCCGATTATCAACACTTAAAAATGCTACAGGAATGCTACATCAAGTTGGGAGTAAAATTTGCCCGGAAGGTTCAGCTTGAAAAAGAACCTGTAGTTACTGTGAGCAAATGTTTCTTCCTTGAAGATACGGGAGGTGGAATATTTTTCGACAGCCAGGAAAAGCATGAAGGATATATCATTTTGCCCAAACGCCCAAATCTGCACGAATTTGAAGGATTAATGAACAAAGTAAAAAACAACAGCGATTGTTTGTTTTTTGATGCTGCCATTGGTGGACTAATTATCAGCGGACATGTACATGATATGATGAGAGTTTATTCAGAAAACCTTGATTTAAAAATGCTTAATTGTATTAAAAAAGAAGTTATGAAATGGATTTAGAAACGATTTGTGAATAAAATCGAAAGCAATGGATTATTTCTGAAAATCTGCCCAATAATTATACCCGTTTTAACCAGTTTAGTTAAGTGATTCTTCAATTTTCACCAGCCCCTCTTTAGCCTGCTGATCATCAGGTCTTAATTCCAGTGCTTTTTTATACCAAAACCGCGCTACATTATAATTGCCGTTTTCAAAAGCCTGCACCGCATTTTGCAAGTGGCTGTTAAACAATTCGCCTGATTGACTTGCCATCCGTTCAGCAATTAAATCGGCAATGGCCTGTAACTGTTCCCGCGGATAGGTTTCTTCTGATTTTACACTTAGAGCTCTGTTATACCATCCTCTGGCCACAGCCAGTTGATTTTCACGAAATGTGGAATCAGCCAGATTGACAAAATTTTGGTAATCGCGGTCGCGCTGGCTAAGCAGTAAACTGCCTACCAACCGGTTGATTTCTTCAATGCGTTGCGGCGGATAAGTTTCTTCGGGTTTAACATCCCAGGCTTTGTAATACCAGGCCCGCGAAACATTGTAACGCTGGTTATCAAAAAATCCATCGGCCAGCGAAATATATTCATTGTACAATTGGTTTAATCCCGACTCACTCATGTCCTGTCTTTCACTCATTTGCTGCTGACGTTGCTCAATTTCAGCCTGCCTTCTTTCCATATCTTCTGCTGCGCGTTTTTCAGCCAATGCACGTTCCTGTTGTTGTCGAAGCAGATTATCAATTTTTATAATCTGGCTCTTGGGATAATTTTCATCGGGTTTAATCTCCAGGGCCTTTCCATATTCTGATTTGGCTTCGTTCCAGGATTCAGAATTAAAAAATCCATCGGCAGCCAAAATAATTGTACGGTAGTTTTCATCCAGTTCCTGCTGAGCCAAAATCCGATCAACCTCGTTAATTTTTTCTTTTGGATAACTTTCCTCCGGTTTTATTTCCATTGCTTTCCCATAATTATTTTTTGCATCAATATATGCACGGGAAGTAAACTGCTGATCGGCCAAAGCAATTGTATTCTGATATTCTCTGTTTATTCGATCCTGTTCCTGAAGAATACTTGCTATTTCATCAATCCGTTGCTGCGGATACGTTTCGTCGGGTTTTACCTGCAAGGCAGACTGGTAAGCTGTTCTGGATGTTTCGTATTCATTTAAATTGAACAGGCTATCGCCACGGGAAATGGCCTGTGCATATTGCCTGTCCTGTTCAGCCTGCAATGCGGCTAAACGGGCTTGTTCTGCCGCTTCAGCCTCAGCGGCAAGCCGGGCAGCTTCTGCTTCCGCTTCGGCTGCTAATTGGGCTTGTTCAGCAAAAATCTCGTTAATCCGGGTTATTTGATTTTGGGGATAATTTTCATTTGGTAACAACTCAGCAGCATGT
>JAZBNQ010000217.1:0-2341 GCA_036350775.1 Mariniphaga sp. | reverse complement strand
GCTTAGGAACCTTAAACGTTACGTCTTTAAGTTTTGTTTTTGGAAGGAAAGGGACCAGAATTTCCCTGGCATTACTAAAAATTTTTTGGCGGATATCCACAATTCCGGCAAGTAATAATTCTTCAGGTGACTCGTCAAGGCTCTTTTTAATTTCTAATGTAAAAGTTTGAATAATAGCTCCTTTAATAACCTTAAGATAATTAATATAAGCAAATTTTTGATCGTGATCAATGGTATAAACGTCAACATCAGTAATTGTAGGAGAAACAATTGTAGATTTACTTTGGTAACGTTTTAAAGAATCATATTTTTCTTTAATCCGTTGGGCTTCTTCAAAGTTCATTTCAGTTGCCATATCTGCCATACGCAACTCTAAATGCTTAATTACACCTGAAATATTACCTTTCAAAATATTAGTAATATCTTCTATTGCCTGGTTGTATTTTTCACCAGATAAAAGTCCTTCACATGGCCCTTCACAATTGCCAATATGATATTCCAGGCAAACTTTGTATTTTCCTGATTTTATATTCTCATCCGTTAGCAAATAGTTACACGTACGTAATTTATACTCAGATTTAAACAATTCAAGTAAAGTTCGTACAGTATATATGGATGTGTATGGACCAAAATATTTAGAACCATCTCTGATTAAATTTCTAGTTTTAAAAACCCTGGGAAAAGGCTCATTTTTTATGCAAATCCAGGGGTAGCTTTTATCGTCTTTCAACCGAATATTATAGCGGGGCTGGTATTTTTTAATCAGATTGTTTTCCAGTAAAAGCGCGTCCTGTTCGGATTCAACAACCATGTGTTTAATATTAGAAATATTCCGAACAAGCAGCGCCGTTTTGCGGCTTTCGTGCTGTTTACTAAAATAGCTGGAAACGCGTTTTTTCAGGTTTTTTGCCTTTCCGATATAAATAATTTTTCCGTAACTATCAAAAAACTGGTAAATTCCCGGTTTCCCGGGAAGCACGGAAATCAGATTTTTTAAATAATCGATATTTCCATTTTTTGCCTGATATTTCACAAATCCTAATATTTAACCAAAATATGTGGTTTCAAATTTTGAATTACTTTTTTTTGGGGTGTTTGAATAAATTCAAGGTCACAAATAAAGCTAAAATATATTTTTTTTACACCTGCAAATTTCACCATGTTGTAAACAGCATGCGCAGTTCCTCCAGTAGCAAGCAAATCGTCATGAATTAACACAACATCGTCTTTGGAAATGGCATCGCGATGCATTTCGATGGTGTCTGTTCCATACTCGAGTTCGTAGGTTTCAGAGATTTTTTCAGCAGGGAGCTTTCCAATTTTTCTTATGGGTACAAATCCGGCATTTAATTCATTTGCCAATGCCCCGCCAATAATAAATCCGCGAGATTCAATTCCCAATACTTTCGTTATATGTTTATCTTTAAACTCTGATACAATTTTTTTTATAACATACCTGAAAGCATCCTTTTCTTTTAGAAGTGTAGTAATATCTTTAAAATTTATTCCTTTGGTTGGAAAATCAGGAATTTCCCTGATTTTACTTTTTAAATCCATCATTGATTTGGTTTTTGTTCCACGTGAAACATGAATTTATCTGCCCAGCAAAATTAATAAAACATTTATATCGGAAGGGGAAACTCCTGAAATCCTTTTTGCCTGTCCTATGGTTTTGGGTCTTATTTTTTCGAGCTTTTGACGGCCTTCTGTTGAAATTGATTTTAATTGACCATAATTAAACTTATTCTCTATATTAATGTGTTCCAATTTATCAAGTTTTTCGGCCAATGTTTTTTCACGATTGATGTACCCTTCATATTTTATAAAAATTTCTGCTCCCTGAATAATTTCTGCCTTTCTTTCTTCCGGAATCCCTTTGAGAAACGATTTAAACGGGGTGATGACTTCAATTAAATCAAATATTGAAATCTGAGGCCGTAAAATCAAATCAAATAATTTAACTCCCTGCTTTAATTCCGAAGTGCCTTTGCTTATAAGTAGCTGATTTACAAACTGTGGCTTAATACTAAATTTTTTTGTGTAGTTAATTATTTCAGAAATTAACTTGTTTTTTTCATCAAGTAGTTTTTTACGTTCCAGAGAAGCAAGGCCTAATTTATACGACTTTTGAGTCAATCGAATATCTGCATTATCCTGTCGGAGCAAAATCCGAAATTCAGCACGGCTGGTAAACATCCGGTACGGTTCATCCACACCTTTGGTAACCAAATCGTCGATTAGAACACCAATATAGGCTTCATCTCTTTTCAGAACAAATTCTTGTCCCGGGGAATGGCAACGCAAATGTGCATTAATTCCTGCCATTATTCCTTGTGCTCCG
>JAZBNQ010000216.1:0-2952 GCA_036350775.1 Mariniphaga sp. | reverse complement strand
TACTGATTTATTGGAAATGGATTTTAACCTGCGATGAATTTGTGAGCGGCTCAATCCTGCTTTTTGCGCCAGTTCGTTTACTCCAAACTGTTCGTTTTGCAGGTTGGCTTCCACAATCGCATTTAACCGTTTTAAAAAAGCCTGCTCTTCTGAAGAAATGATGTTCATCGCACTAATTAATTATATTTCTGTTGTATAAATAATATTAGTTTTCTGCAATACTTTGGTTTTCGGTATAAGGGGGCAGGTTCATTCTAATTAGCAACTCGTTAAATCTCGGGTCGTTTTTAATACTTTCTGTAAAGGGGTACCAGGTAAGGTACATAACCTGGTATTGTTTTTTATCAATAGCCAAATTGAAAAAGGTAAAAGCTTCCTCTCTATTTCCGAAAATTGCTGCCATTAATCCTCTGTGCCATTCCCAAACATATTTGTTTTTTGCTTTTTCATCCATTGCAGTTTTAAAAGACAAAGCTTTTTCTGTTTCTCCGGCTTTATAGTAAACATAAGCCCGGTAAAGATTATAATAATCCCATTTGGGCAGTTTTTCGGTAAACTTTATTGCTTCAGGGTAATTTTTTTGCAACAGGTTAATCCAACCCATAATGATATTTCCGTAAACCGAATTCTCTCTTTCTGAAAGAACTTCCAATGCTCTGTATTCTGCTTTTTCATATTCTTTGTTGTTGTAGTAAATACAAGCCAGCCATGCATTGTATGCAATATAAAGCGGATTTAATTCCACGGCTTTTTCAGCATGGTAAATGGCTTTTTCAAAATCGCGGTGAACAACATAGTACCAGGCAAAATGAGCATGTGCCACCTCATTGTTGGGATTAATTTTTAATGCTTCCGTAAATGCATTTTTTGCCTCTTCCCATTCCCATTTTTGATACAAATTCAGCATGGCCCGGGCTGTGTATGCTTCATCAATTGTACTGTCAAGCTTAAGAGCCATATCTGCAAAAAATTCTGCTTTGGAAAAATCATCTGCCGGTGTATTGCTGTGATGACCCTTTATTGCATATCCCAATGCTACCGCTGCATAAGCAAACGGGTCTGCCGGGTCATTGTCGATGGCTTTACTCAAATATTTGATTGCAATATCAAACGATTCCCGATCATCCTTTCCAAGATAATACATACCTCTGTAATATGCTTTCAGTGATTCCGGATTAATTTTACGTGATTTCCTTAATCGTGCTTTTACATCGTCTGCAAGGTTTAAATGGAGCTGGGATGCAATGTCACGTGCTGCAGCGGTGTATATTTGAAATATATTTTGAATGTCAGTTTTATATTCAGTTGATAAAACGGAACGTTCCTTGGGAAAAACTTCTACAAGTTTCAGTAAAATTTTTACACTGTCGCCAGCGCTCATAAGCGACACCTCAACCAAAAGGTCTGCATTCAACTTTTTGGCAATTTCTTTCATTAACATCAGGTTATCGCCAAATTCACGCGATGAGGTTTTTGAAATTACCCGTAGTTCTTTCAGTTTGCTTAATTCCCCGATTAACTCATCCTGCATTCCGTAGGCAATAAATTCGTTTTCATCGTTTCCGGTAAGGTTGTCCACCGGCAGCACAGCAATTGACAATTCCTTATTGTTGGTTTTATTGTTTATTGCTAATGAAACTACTAAAATGGCTGCGACAGAAATCAGCAAAACAAACAGTACCTTCTGATATAAACTCAAAGTGGCAAAAAAGGATTTTTTTTCATTCTTTTCCTCAAAATATTCATTTTCCGAAACTTTATCTTCTTTAGCTTCTGAATTATCTGTGACATATTTTACAAATTCTCCAGGAGGATAGCCAAATAAGTCGTGAAAGCTTTTAATGAAATACGAAGGGCTGCCAAAACCCACTTTCCAGGCAATTTCGGAAACGGAAAGTGTTCCTTCTTCCAAAAATTCTTTTGCTTTTTCCAGCCTGACTTCCCTTATAAACTGGCTGACTGATTTATTGGAAATGGATTTTAGCCTGCGATGAATCTGCGAACGACTCAATCCTGCTTTTTGCGCCAGTTCGTTTACTCCAAACTGTTCGTTTTGCAGGTTGGCTTCCACAATTTTTGTAAGCCGTTTAACAAACTCATTTTCCGATGTGGAGTTTCCACTCATTCAGTCTGTTTTATACTATTCCTGTTAACTGTTTTAATTATTAAAAGTTACGGATTTTTGGTTGAAATGGCAATTTTTAAATTTTTTAAAACATGAGGTAAAAGGTTACCTTTTTCTGGCTTTCCCCGGAGTAAATCCATAGTACCCGTAAAAATAGTTATTGAAATAAGTAACGTTGTGAAATCAGCATCGGGAAGCAATTGATGATAATCAGGAGTTGTAATATTCAAATCTACCGGATTTTTTTCACCCATTCCCAAAGCAATTGCTTTGCAAATTTTTGCGGTTATTTTGTGGGGGAGAAGTACAGAATACCGGTGCGATTTATCGATTTACTTTCCATTTTGCTGATAATTAATTGATATTTAATTATTTTCATACGCTCCTATGTCATGAGAAGTTCCGGACGGATTTGGTCTGTAATTACCTTCAAAATCAATCTTTGGCGAATGATACCAAATTCCATTTACTTCAACAGAATCCACTCCACTGCCAACACAGGGCGAACCGGCTTTTAAATGAAAATCGAAGTTGGCTTCATCAGCAAATTGAGGATCATCTTCGATAATGTTTTGATAAGTCCCGCTGAAACTTTCACCTGAAAATTTATCCTTACCACCCTCAATCAGACAATTATAAAAATCAAGTCCCGATGACACTTCAAGCCTGATCTGGGCAGGTTTATTTCCATAAATAATAGTGTTGATAAGCAACGGTTTTGCTGTTTCGTAATTGGTAAAAATGGCTCCTCCGTCTCCTTCGCAGGTATTGTTTACAATGGTATTATTTATAAAAACAGTTTCTCCGCCACCATTACTAAAATGAAT
>JAZBNQ010000215.1:0-13831 GCA_036350775.1 Mariniphaga sp. | reverse complement strand
TGCTTAAAAATATGGCTCCCGGTGTGCCCGACACTTTTCAGGGCACAGAAACCTGGAATTTAAATTTTGTTGATCCCGACAACCGGCGATCCGTTCCTTATGAAGTTTTGGCAAAAAACCTGGCTGAACTGCAAAATGAATATCAAAACGATGCCGCAACACTGGCCGGAAGATTGTGGCAGAATGCAACAGATGGTAAATTAAAACAATGGGTGACCTGGCTTACGCTGAATGAGCGGATTCAGTTTCCTGAACTTTTTCTCAAAGGCACTTACATTCCGTTAAATGTTTCCGGAAAATACAAACAGCATATCATCGCCTTTCGTCGAAATTTCGAAGACGAGCATTTAATAGTTATACTTCCGCTGAATACGGGGAGTTTGCCGGCCCGCCAGGATTGGGAAGACACCCGGATTGAACTGCCGGAAATGAATACGGTCACTTTGGAAAACCGGCTGACGAGGCAACTGTTCGAGGTTGGACAGGTCTTGGATGTTCAGGATTTATTTGATGTTGTTCCGTTTGGGATTTTGAGGAATGTGTAGTTTACAGTTTTTAAAACTTGAAATGAGTGAAAGGGTGTAAAAGTATTTCGGAAGAAATATTCTGCTACTTTAAATACTTTTCAATTTTTGCCCAATCAATCAGCTTAAAATTCTGGCTTTTCTTTTTCTTTTTGTCGTAATTGTAACCATCCTGCACCACCAGCAATCCTTTGGGAAACCCGGGAAGTGGAACGGAGGTAATTTCAATGCCGTCGGTTTCTTCTGCGCCGTCAATTTCTCCATCCACAATGCGAAAGCTGCCCAGATATTTATTATCTCCTTGTCGTTCGAAAACAGCAAACGAGTAGTTTCCCTGTGATGAGGCCACCAGGTATCCTTCGCCATTTCCGCTGTCGTAAATGGCCAGACCTTCGATGTCGTATTTTATATTGGCATTTTTTTCCGAACTGTTTTCTATAAAAATTCCCTCAGTTGATCCGTCCGGCTCGGCGTCAAATTTCCAGATTCCGGCCACTTCATGTCCCAGGTAAAGCATCCCGGTTTTATCGTCGGCTACCATGCCTTCGGTTTGGGTACCCACGCTGAAAGAGCGAACCAAACGGGCATCAATCCTGTTTTGAGTAGCATACAGTTCCCATTGTTCCACTTCGCCTGCCTTGCTGTTCATAAAAACAAAAAATTTACCGGTTGTTCTGCTTTTATACATACACAGGCCATAAACTTCGTCTTCCATTTGGGAAGGAATGATTCGGGAATGGATGGAATCGAGCATCCCGTTTTCTCTGATTCTGTAAAGGGAAAGTGAATGGCTGGTGCGGTTACTGGCTGCAAGCACATCGACGGAATCGCCGTTTAATTTGAAGTTGCAGCGTAAATCGCAATTGTTCATATTTCCGGTTTTGAAATAATGAAGTTCTTCTCCGCTCAGGTTATATGAAGCCAGGCCTCCTTTTTTGTCGGTGCCAAAAATGATGGATTTGGCCGGGTTTTCCGGGTGAATCCAAATGGCCGGGTCGTCAGCTGCATCTTCGTTTTTATTTTGAGGAACCGGAACTGTCTCAGTTTTGGGTGTAACTGTATTTTTTATGTGGTTCCCTTTTTCACCCGAGCCTTCGCTTATGCGGTTGCATGAAAAAAATGTAACTACCACAAGCATTGGCAATAACAAAGCATTGCGTTTTTTTCCAGCGATTGTAACCATCACTTTTGTTTTCCTGCTTTCTGTGTAACCGTAATGAAATCGCGGTGAGCTTTTATCAGGTTGATGGCATGGAGCAGCATATTTTTGGTTTCAGAAATGGTATTGAAGAACAACACTGAATTCCTGGTATTAACTTCTCTTGCTTTAATTCGTTTTATTTGGGCAATTTCCATTTTTTCCAGCTTTACCAGAATCTCATCACGCTGTTTAATTAAATCATTTACCTGGTTGAATTTGTTTCCTTTCACCAGTTCTGTAGCAAAATCGAAAAAATTGTTTATTTCAATTTTCAAATTGGTAAACTCATCAATTTGGGATTGAATAAACGGCTTGTGATTGTTATTTATATGTTCAAAAAGCGGTTCAACCAAAAAGTTAAGTGAATGAGCCAGTTCGCGTTGGTAATCAACAACCTGCACGTAGAAATGACCTGAATCCACATCTTCTTCAATTTTTGAAATGGTGTTTAAAACTTTGTTTTTCTGTTTTTTCGATTTTTTGTTCAGGTTATTTTTCAGGCTTAATGATTCTTTCAATAGTGAGCGTTCTTCATTCAGAAAACTATCAATACTTTCCAAATAAATTTTATTGGCCAGTGTAATAGATTTCACTACCTGTTTTCTGCATTTTTCCATTACTTTTTCCGTTTCGTCTTTTTCAGTAATGGTATCGTCTTCATCTACTACTTCCATGGCACTTCTTTTTTTGAAAAGCATGTGCGTGCGAATAACCATAAAAACAGCAATACCCACAAAAACGAAAATCATAATCATACCGCCAATTGAAATAATCCATGCTACAATTGCAGCTACAGAAAATGCAATAATGGCAGTTAAAAACCAGCCTCCGATAACTGCAAAAACACCCGAAATGCGGTAAACAGCACTGTCGCGGCCCCATGCGCGGTCTGAAAGTGAAGTTCCCATAGCCACCATAAATGTTACGTAGGTGGTTGATAACGGCAGCTTATACGATGTGCCAATAGCAATAAGAACACTTGCTACCAGTAGGTTTACCGAAGCCCTTATTTTATCAAATGAAGGAGTGTCGGGATCTGTTGTTTCAGTTGTTACCGGTTCAAAACGCGTTTGTATTTTATTTGTTACCGAAACAGGAATTATTCGTTGAAGGGTTTTCTGAAAATTTGTTGAGCTTCTTACAATAACCCTGGCAATAATACTTGAGTTAAACCGCTCGGAACCTTCACTTTGTCTCGACAAATCGAGTGAAGTATTTACAACCGACTGAGCTTTTTTTGAGAAAATAAGCGTACTAATCATTATCAAACCCGAAATCAGCAACATATATGTTGGCGTGCCCACTTTACCTGCCAGCATTTCCATTGAAAATGCATCAGGAGCCATTGCTCCTGCCGTTACCCAGGCTTTAAATGAGTTATATCCGGCCAGCGGAACTCCAATAAAGTTTACAAGGTCGTTGCCTGCAAAAGCCATGGCTAAAGCAAATGTTCCGATTAAAACTGTTAGCTTTAATATTTTAATGTTGAAAAGCCATTTTAGTAATTGAATTATAACAACCCAGCCAACAAAGCTGAAAAGCAATAACTGGCCAGTGTGGGTGGTCACCCAATCGCCCAGTTTTTCTCCTGTGCCCGTTTCAATTTCAGCAAATGCAGAGCCGTTAATTCCTTTAATTAAAATGAAATAGGTGATGGCTGTAATGGCAAAACCGCCAAACATTGAACCAAAATATTTCATGTTTTTACGGTAATTGAAAGTGAAAATAAAACGGGTAATGTACTGAACGAGAGCTCCTATTGTAAATGCGATCAATACCGATAGCAAAATTCCGGTAATTATGGCAAGGGCTTTTTCAGAATTTATGTACTGAGATAATTCGGTAAGTGACCCACCCAGATGTTTAATTTTTACCAAGGAAACAGCAACGGCAGAACCGAGCAGCTCGAAAACAATTGAAACTGTTGTTGAGGTGGGCATTCCAAATGTATTGAACATATCGAGCAAAATAACGTCCGTTATCATTACAGCCAGAAATATGACCATGATTTCAGAAAACACAAACATGTCGGGATGGAAAATACCTTTTCTGGCCACCTCCATCATGCCACTTGAAAAGGTAGCACCAATTAATACACCCAGTCCGGCCATAAGAAAAATCAACCACTTGGGCGCTGCTTTTGAACCAAAGGCTGAGTTTAGAAAATTAACAGCATCGTTACTTACTCCTACAACTAAATCGGAAATAGCAAGTGCGAAGAGGATGACAACAATGATAAGGTAAATATTTTCCATTATCTACATATTTCGGGCGGCAAATATAATTTCCATTACCTGATTCATGCCAACTAAAATATTAAAAAAATATTAAGGAACAATCAAATTTTTATTAACGCTGTTGTTAATTAACCGGGTTGAATGAAAAATGCAACATCTTGCACTCTAATTATTAATGAATTAATACAGAATCAAAATTATGTGGGATTAATAACTAATTTTGAGAAGCTCAAAAAAGCATAAAATATGAAAACGTATTCCTCACGGCAGCTCACCATTTATATTTCCCTTCTGCTTACTTCGCTTGCAACTCTTTTACTGGTGTTTACATGGTGGTTATCGCCCGGGTTTTTAGTACTTCTGGGTTTTGTCATACTTTTTTTTCTTACCTCCTTTTTTTATGTGATGTTTGTAATTAATAAGTACATTTCTGATAAAATAAGGCCTGTTTATAAAACAATAAAAGACTTGCCTTTGAGTGTTAAGAAACTCGAAGAAAAATCTTCTGATTCAACAAATTTACTTTCCAATGTAAAATTTGAAGTGGAAGAATGGGCAAAAGCCCAGATGAAAGAAATTGAAAGGCTGAAAGAACTGGAACGATACCGAAAAGAATTTGTAGGCAATGTTTCACATGAACTGAAAACACCAATTTTCAATATTCAGGGATATATACTTACCTTACTTGAAGGCGGGCTGGAGGATCCCAAAATTAACATGCTTTACCTGAAACGTACCGAAAAAAGCATCGATCGCATGATTTCCATTGTGGAAGACCTGGAGTCTATTACCAAGCTCGAATCTGGGGAATTGAAGTTGAATATGGTTAAATTCGATATTGTAAAAACAGTGAAAGATGTGTTTGAAATGGAACACTGGCAGGCAAAGGAACGTAATATTTCACTTGAAATAATAAACCCGCCTGTAAAACCGGTTTATGTAAAAGCCGACCGAAACCGTATTCTTGAAGTGCTTACCAACCTGATTGTTAACGCCATAAAATATGGCAAAAAAGAAGGTTTTGTACATGTTTCTTTTCACGACCTTGAAGACAATATTATGGTTGAAGTTACAGATAACGGTATTGGTATTGAAAAGAAAAACCTGCCCCGTATTTTTGAACGATTTTACCGGGTTGATAAATCCCGATCGCGTGAGCAGGGCGGTACCGGACTTGGCTTATCCATTGTTAAGCATATCATTGAAGCCCACAATCAGTCTATTAATGTGAGAAGTATTCCAGAGCAGGGAACAACATTCAATTTTACTCTTGAAAAGGCCAAATAATAAGAAAACCTTTGTATCGTTTCATTTTGAAAGACAATCTGAAAATAACTTGTACCTTTGTCAAATAAAACAATTTTTACCGATGAGCGAAAATAAATTAAAAATTCTGCTGGTTGACGACGAAATTGATATTCTGGAGTTTATCAGCTACAACCTCGAAAAAGAAGGATACACAGTATTTACTGCCCAAAATGGAGTAGAAGCCATTAAACAAGCTGAAAAACATCAACCACATCTTATTATTCTTGATGTGATGATGCCGGAGATGGATGGAATTGCTGCCTGCGAAGAAATCAGAAAAATTCCTGAGCTGAAAAATACAGTCATTGCATTTCTGACTGCCCGTGGCGAAGATTATTCCCAGATTGCCGGGTTTGAGGCTGGCGCCGATGATTACATCGCCAAGCCGGTGCGCCCCAAAGTTTTAATAAGTCGTGTTAAGGCGCTTTTAAAACGAACTGGCGAATCAACCACTCAGGCAGCCTATTCTGAAGACTCAACCACCGTTTCTATCGGCAACCTCGTAATTGATAAAGAACGCTACCTAATCCGTTTGGGCGATATCGAAATGGTATTGCCCCGAAAAGAATTTGAATTGCTTTCGTTACTGGTTTCAAAACCCGGGAAAGTATTTACCCGCGAAGAAATTTATTCAACCGTTTGGGGTGAAAACGTTGTAGTTGGAGATCGTACTATTGATGTACATATCAGAAAGTTACGTGAAAAAATTGGCAATGACCATATTAAAACGTTGAAAGGTATTGGATATAAATATGTTGAATAGTTAAACGAAATAAATTATAAGGTAAAGCGTTACAAACCCTAAAATATAACCGGCTTCCAGATGCCAGAGTTTGTTTTTTTCAAGTTTTAACCGGGATGTGGCTACCAGTCCCGAAACAACAATTACCATCACAATGGCCCAAACCGGATTTGTTCCGGTTCGAAATGAAAGCGCCAAAAGAGTCCCGGTCAATCCGCCCATGCCCGCCATATGACTGCTGATTTTCCATTTGAGCGAGAGAACAAGCAAAACTATAATGACCAGAAGGGATCCAATTATGAAAACTTTAAATACCGGGTAAGCATTTATTCGGTTTAAAAGAAAATAACCCAGGTAATACGACACAGAGGATATTACCAAAGGCAAGGTGCGCTGGCTGCCCGTTTTAAAAGACAATT
Organism: Mariniphaga sp.; assembly: GCA_036350775.1. Classification (GTDB taxonomy): domain Bacteria; phylum Bacteroidota; class Bacteroidia; order Bacteroidales; family Prolixibacteraceae; genus Mariniphaga. Next base: position 7,400 of record JAZBNQ010000215.1, on the reverse strand, counting down.
CGAATTTTGGATTTATGGCAAGCAGAGCCATGGCAAGTAAAGGCAAAATGCCGGTAGAAAAAAGAACAACCATAATTACAAACCGTTTGGCTTCCCATGTAATAAAGGAAAAATAGAAATCGGAGTTAAATAATAAAAGGAATCCCAAAGTGGGTATCAATACCGGATGAAATATTAAGGAAATTATTTGTGCTAATTTTTTAGCCATGCTATAGTTTCTTTCTTAGTCGGGCTACCGGAATTCCAAGTTGTTCACGGTATTTTGCAACGGTGCGACGGGCAATATTATACGATTTTTCTTTTAAAATTTTAGTCAGTTTTTCGTCCGTAAGTGGTTTGTGTTTATCTTCATTGTCAATACAATCGTGCAAAATTTTCTTGATTTCACGGGTTGATACCTCCTCTCCGTCTTCTTTTTGCATTCCTTCAGAAAAAAAGTATTTCAGTGGAAAAATGCCAAAATGAGTTTGAATGTATTTGCTGTTTGATACCCGGGAAATGGTAGAAATGTCGAGGCCTGTTTTTTCTGCAATGTCTTTCAGAATCATGGGGCGTAAATTTGTTTCATCGCCCTCTTTGAAATATTCTTTTTGAAAGTTGATGATTTCCGACATCGTTAATAACAACGTCTGGTTCCGCTGCCTGATAGCGTCGATAAACCATTTGGCAGAATCAACTTTTTGTTTTACGAAAACAAATGCATCTTTCTGGTTTTTGTTTTTGTTTTTCGATTCTTTTACCAGGGCATGTAACATTTCAAGATAGGTGTCATTTATTTTTAAATCCGGAACATTTTGCTGGTTTAATGAGAGATTCAATTCGCCGTCAATGTTATCCAGGATAAAATCGGGAATAATATGTTGGTTCGATTTGTTTAACGGGTTACTGTATGAACTGCCAGGTTTTGGATTTAATTTCAGAATTTGGTCAATTCCCTGTTTCAGTTCTTCATCAGAAAGATCAAGCTTTTTCTTAATTTTATCGTAATGTTTTCGGGTAAATTCTTCAAAAAAATCATTAATTATGGATTTTGCCAATTTATGATTATTGCCCTCTTTTCTGCTTAGCTGCAACAGCAAACACTCTTTAAGGTCGCGCGCGGCAACTCCGGCAGGATCGAACTGCTGGATAATTTCCAGAATTTCTTTCAGCTTTTCTTCCGGCACTTCCATGTTCATGTTAAAAGCCAGGTCGTCACTTATGGAAACTAAATCGCGTCTCAGGTAGCCGTCATCATCAATATTCCCGATAATATATTCGGCCAGTTGCCTGTCTTCTTCTGCGAGGTTAATCATACCCAACTGGTCGTAAAGGCTTTCGTGAAAAGTAATTCCTACAGAAAAAGGAATGTCGATGTATTTATCGTCTTTTGAATAGTTGTTTGTGTTGGTTTTGTAGGTTGGAATTTCATCGTCATCATTCAGGTAATCATCAAACGAAAATTCGTCGTTGTCCACATCCGTTTCCTGTTCCTGTTCATCATTGTCTTGATTATCAATATTCTCTGGGTCGTCTGATTCCAGTTCCAGTACAGGATTTTCTTCAAGTTCTTTTTTAATGCGTTGTTCGAGCTGCATAGTAGGGATCTCCAAAAGCTTAATCACCTGTATTTGTTGTGGCGAAAGCTTTTGAAGCAGTTTTTGTTGTAATGATAATTTCTGCTCCATTTCCCTTTTTTAGCTCCGTAAATTTACTATTTTTTCAGAGGCGATCAACCATGGAGCATCAGAATTCTGCATTTTTGGGAGTCCGCGGAAAAGCAATCACATCGCGGATGTTGCCCATACCTGTAACAAATTGAACAAAACGTTCAAAACCCAGCCCGAAACCACTGTGAACCACGCTTCCAAACCGGCGGGTATCGAGGTACCACCACATTTCTTCAACCGGAATATCCATTTCTTTCATTCGGCTTTCCAGTTTCTCGAGCACTTCTTCGCGTTGCGAACCGCCAATAATTTCACCTATTTGCGGGAAAAGCACATCCATTGCACGAACGGTTTTTCCATCGTCGTTTTGTTTCATGTAAAATGCTTTGATATCACGTGGGTAATCGGTTAAAATTACCGGGCATTTAAAGTGTTTTTCCACCAGGTAGCGTTCGTGTTCGCTTTGCAGGTCAACACCCCAGTCAACCGGGAACTGGAATTTATTTTTTTTGTAGGGTTTTGAATTTTTCAGAATATCGATGGCTTCGGTATAAGTAAGCCGCACAAATTCGCTGTTCAGAACAAATTGCAATTTTTCTACCAGATCCATGGAGCGCTGGTCCTGCGGTTTGTTTTTTTCTTCCTCTTTCAACCTGCTTGCCAGAAAATTCAGGTCGTCGCTGCAATGTTCAAGTGCATAGCGAATGAGGTATTTCAGGAACTCTTCAGCCAAGTCCATGTTATCTTTCAAATCGTAAAAAGCCATTTCCGGTTCAATCATCCAGAATTCAGCAAGATGACGGGTAGTGTTTGAATTTTCAGCACGAAATGTTGGGCCGAAGGTATAAATCTCACCCAGTGCCAGTGCGCCCAGTTCACCTTCCAACTGACCTGAAACCGTAAGGTTGGTTGGTCTGCCGAAAAAGTCTTTGCTGTAATCGGGTTTGCCTTCTTCCGTTAGTGGCGGATTTACAGCATCGAGGGTTGAAACATGGAACATCTGGCCCGCTCCTTCGGCATCGCTGGCGGTAATAATTGGTGTGTGCAGGTAATAAAATCCTTTTTCGTTAAAATATTTATTAATTGCAAAAGCCATGGCGTGCCTGATGCGGAAAACTGCGCCGAACGTATTGGTGCGAAACCGAAGATGGGCATTTTCGCGTAAAAATTCCAGCGTATGTTTTTTGGGTTGAATCGGGTATTTTTCCGGATCGGCTTTTCCAAGCAGTTCAATTTTTTCGGCCAGCAATTCCACATTTTGGCCTGTTCCCTGAGACTCGGAAAGTATTCCTTCAACAGCAATTGCTGCTCCTGTATTTATTTCGCGAAGCAGTTGTTCGTCAAATTTACCGGTATCGGCTACCACCTGTAAATTATGTATAGTTGAACCGTCGTTTAAAGCAATAAAATTTACGTTTTTACTTCCGCGCTTTGTTCTTACCCAACCTTTTGCGAGGGTTTTTGTACCGGTTTTTCCGTTTTTTAGTATTTCTTTTATTTTCAATCTAGTCATAATTCAACTGCTTTTGCTATGCTGTAAATTCAATTGTAATAAGGGATACAAATGTAGTTTTTTAATAAGTATTTTCTGTTGTGCCGCATTTAATTTTTCTTTATTTGAAGAAATGGTAAAATACAAAAAGCCATCCGCCAACTGGCGGACAGCTTTTGCCTTGTTGATTGATTTATTTTCTGATTATGCTCCCGAACAATACTTTCCGGAACACTTATTTTTGTATTTACCTTTCAAGTGTACCCGGAACCGGAACCTCGGCAGTTTCAATGTAGCCAATATCACCCATAATATAGGTTGTTGGTCCCAGTTTCATATCAGAGTTCATCATTTCGTCGTAGGTCACTTCTTTTCCGGTGTAGGCTGAAACCCGGCCCATGATGGCCACCAGGTTCGATTCTGCTGTAGCTTCAGCTTCGTTAAACGGGATGTTTTGGCGGATGCAGGTAACCAGGTTTATATGTTCCTGAACGTATGGGCTGGTTTCAGATCCTTGTGCCTCGAACAACTGGTTGCCGTCGGCATCAACAATCTGGTTTTTACCACCTGATGTTATTGCAATGGCTTTTGTACCATGGAAAATTTCGTAAACACCATTGGCACAACCGTTAATCTGACGGCACATGCTGTGTATATGGCGTCCGTCTTCATAAATATAATCAATGCTGAAATTATCATACTGGTCGCCGGTTACCCTCCGCTGGCGTGAACCGAATCCTACTGCTTTGGTTGGATGTCCGCCAATAAACCAGTTGGCTACGTCAATGTTATGCACATGTTGTTCAACAATATGATCGCCCGAAAGCCAGCACCAGTTTACCCAGTCGCGAATCATCCATTCCATTTCGCTCCAACTGGGGTTATTGTCGCGGTGCCACAACTTACCACCATTCCAGTAAACATTTGCCGATACAATGTGTCCAATGCCGTTATTGTTAATTTCGTTCCAAAGGTTCACATAATTATGCTGATGACGGCGTTGCGTTCCGGTTACAACTTTTAATCCCTGAGAATCGGCCATTTTTGCTGCTGCAATTACCTGGCGGATACCTGCCGAATCTACAGCAAGCGGTTTTTCCATAAAAACATGTTTCCGCGCTTTAACTGCAGCCTCAAAATGTTCGGGCCTGAATTTTGGTGGGGTAGCCAGAATTACAATGTCCACACCGGCATCAATAACTTTTTCATATGCATCGAAGCCCACAAAACAATTTTCGTCAGGCACTTCCACACCTTTTTCATTTTTGAGTTTTTCCTGGAGGCTGTCAACACGATCCTGGAAAACGTCGCCCAAAGCAACTACTGAAAGGTTTGGGCCAGCGTCTAAAAAGTTGATGGCAGCACCTGAGCCGCGGCCTCCGCATCCAATAATACCTGCTTTTAACACTGGTCCGTCAGGAGCGGTTTCAAGCATTGGCGGAAGCGTATAATCTCTTTTTTGAAAATCGTATGTACCAGCAGTTCCTGATGTTCCACCACCTCCACTGCATGATGCCAATGTTCCTACTCCCATTGCACCGGCTGCACCCACGGCAGCTGCTCCGGTTAAAAATTTACGTCTTGAAAAATTATTACTACTCATAATTCGATGATTTTAGTTGAATTTAGGACTCTAAATTAATTATTTTTTCCGGTATTTTCGTCAAATTCACAAATAACCCTGAATCCAATGTAATTGCAGTCTGAAAGCCACCAATTGCTTTTGGGCATTTGTGGGTCGGTCCGCAACCATTCTTCAGTGCGTGTATAGTCGCGCCAGGCACTTCTGACATCTCCAGCCGGGCTTCTGAATGAACCGCCTCTTACCACTCTTTCCTCTCCAGTGGCCGGTCCTTTGGGATCAATTGCTCCGTCAGGAAGTTGTTCATATGCATCCTCAGCATACCAGTCGGAGCAATATTCCAGTGCATTACCCAACATATTTTTTAAACCATACGGATTGGGTTCCACCAAATCGGGTTCCTGTGTTTTTCCCCAACTGTTTTCTTCATAAATTACATATTGGTTGATCATGTCGCTTCCTTTTCCAAACAGGTTTCCAAAAAAGCCTTGTTCACCAAAATCTTTAGGCTGGCCTTCAAAGAAATACGGAGTTTCAGTTTCACCACGGGCTGCATATTCCCATTCGGCCTCAGTGGGCAGCCGGTAGGTTTTTCCGGTTACCTGTGTAAGCCATTTACAATAGGTTTCAGCAGCATGATATGTTATGGTAATTGCCGGACGATTTCCCATTCCCCAGTTTTGGTCGGGTTGTCCGTAGGGTGGAGTGGGGCCTGAAATGGCATCAACGCCGTCTGTTTCGGTTCGCCCACCTTCGGTATCGGTTGACCGGCCTTCGGCAGCGGTAGCATCGTAAAATGCAAGGTATTCTTTCCATGTCACTTCAATTTCGGCCATAAAAAACGGACTGATTTTTACTTCTTTTTGCGGGCCTTCATCGGTATCTCGCATTTGTTCGTTTTCCGGACTTCCAATTTTAAATGAACCTCCCGGAATGGCTTTCATGTTAAATGATACTGTTGTGTTGGGTATGGTTTCAGTAAAATCAACATGTGCTCCTACCACAGCAGGTTCAGTGAAAACTTCCAGGTTTTCGTCGGTGCCCATGCCAAAGTCAACATTGGCTGCATGAATGGCGTTGGGATCGTAATGTCCTACATTCAAATGGCAATTGATACAGCGCAGTTCGTCTTCATTTTGAGTATAATACAGGTGGGCGTCCTGTCCTTCTTTTGTGAGCGTAAGCGGAAATAAATTTTGGTGGCAGTGGAGGCACGATTCTTTAAAAACGTGATGCTGCGCGTATTCCAGTGTTGATTTTAGTTCCCAGTTGTAATCTGCACTGTCTTTAAATACCAGACCGTAAACATCGCGGGCTGCGGCAATCATTTTTTCCTTCAGGTAACCCTGTCCTTTGGGCGGCAGGTGACAGTCCACACATCTGACCCTGAAACCCGATGGGTTATCGTAATGGGTTGATAATTTCCATGAATCGAAAACATGTGGGTGAACATGGCAAATTTCGCACGATTCGTTGGTTGAAGTATATTCCAGTGCTTTATTGGTATAGATTGTAGCAAGTAACCCTATTACAAAACCTATAAAGAGCACCAGGAGCAGTTTCTTTTTCAGGTAAAAAACAAATTTCTTAAACATCCTTAAAGATTTTAGAAAAATCAGAGAATTATTTCGTTAAAAGCCCAAAAATAATAATTTATCAAAGGATTGCGGAGCAATTTATATTTTACAGGCTTATTTAGAAACAATCAACTTTTTTCCTTACATGTAATTCATTCATTTAATATATATCAGACGATTTTTTTAACTGAAATACCTATCCGAAACCCGGTTCTTTTTGTGTTGTAGAACATTTTGAAAACATCAATCCGATTAAAAAAGGAAGTTGACCGGAGAAAAAACAATAGTATCTCAAATTTTGCTGAATCAATTAAAGTATTTATATTTGCAGCCGCGTTCTGAGAAAATAGTAAAACTATTATAAAATATATTGCGGGGTGGAGCAGTTGGTAGCTCGTTGGGCTCATAACCCAAAGGTCGTAGGTTCAAGTCCTGCCCCCGCTACTTTTAAAGGGAGAGTTGAAAAATCAGCTCTCCTTTTTTCGTTAATTTTAAGCCATTTTGGAAAAATTTGTTCGAAAACACGGCATTGAACCAAAAGAACATTTTCCTGTTTGTAGTAGGTGAAAATATAAAATAAAAAAACTAAAATGAAACATAAAATTTTTGTTTCCCCGTTGACAATTCTTTTTCTTTTGATTTTTGTATTTTTTTCAGGAACTGCTGAAAGCCAGGACAAAAATAACCTGGTGATTTACGAAAATGCTGACCAAATGGTGGTTGCCGCCAAAAAAGTAATTACCGAAATTTCGGTTGAAGATTTCAAAAACTTATACAACAGCAATGATGTTTTTATCATTGACGTTAGGACTGCTCAAGAAAACCAGGCAGGCGCAGTTCCAGGTGCAGTGAATATTCCACGTGGAATGCTGGAATTCAGAATAAGCCAGGAAGAAACCTGGGAGGGCACAGGAAAAAATCCTCCGCAAAAAACCGATCCTGTTTTTGTGTATTGCAGCAGCGGAAACCGTGGCGCTTTATCCGCAAAAGCACTGATGCAGCTTGGATATAAAAATGTTCAATCTGTCCGCGGGGGATGGAATGCCTGGAACGAAGCTTATCCTGATATTAAGGAATGATTTGTTGCTTTTCCGGCTTTT
>JAZBNQ010000214.1:0-7221 GCA_036350775.1 Mariniphaga sp. | reverse complement strand
TTTCAGCTTTTGAGGCCAGCGCTTTAAAATAGGGAGCTGCATTTGTAGCTGTTGATGTTGCCGTAAAAACATCATTTCTGTCTGTTGAAGGTGCTGCAAAAGTCAACGGGTTAAAATCAGCAGAAAAATCGTCAGTAATCAGGGCATTGTCCCATGCCGGTGAAGGTGCATCACTGTTTGCAGCCTGGCTGAAATGATTGTAGTCGAACAATAACTTCAGCAAATTATGGAAACTCGAATCTGCTTTCACATATTTATCATGCACACTTTGAGCCGAATTGGTTCCGGTATCAGCGGAGAACGATAGATCAAAGAAATCCTTCAGATAGCCATATAAATCATTGGCATAAGTTTCCAAAGCACCTCTGTTATTAATGGCGCCACCGGAAGGTGCTGTCAATCCGGATTTCGTTGTAATATCAGCATCAATGTTGTCAATTGATTCCACAATTTCGGCATTGAACAGCGCTTTTATGTCAGCCACAGCAGCCCCGCCCTGTGTGTATATTCCGTTAACTATGGCATCGTAGTCAATTTTGTAAGGCAAAGTGGTTTTAATCCATGGGTAATAAACCGCTCCGTACTTCAGGAAATTCATGCCCACATTATTTCTAAAATCGGCAACCGGATCAACAGAAGGTGTGATTTCTTCATCTCCGTCAACAATGTCGAGTACTGCAAACCGGTCCTGAAGTTTGTTGCACTGCGCAAGCATGGCAGCGTGCACTTCTCCTGCTTCGGCCAAATCGAGATGTACTGACTCAGGAATTACAAGTAACGTCGGCAAGTCCACTTTTTCCAGGGTAGCCAGCCCGTCGAGCAGTTCCTGTTTATCCACATCCGAAGCCTGGTCGTTGTATCCGCCAACCGAAACGATATAACAATCGCCCCCGCCATTGGCATAAAACATTCGAACTGAATCGTATAGAAGGTTAACTCCGTTTACCACGGTTTTTTTCACCGAATTGTCGGCATTCAGTTCAATTTCAATAGTAGTAGGATCGGGCGCCCCGCCGAAAAAGAATTCATACTCGGGCAAAGACCCGACTTTAATGGGTTTGATAATACTTTCGGCATGGTAATCCACGCCATCAACAACTGCCAGTTCCGTGTAGCCGACAAAGGCCGGGATGGCAGTTTCAACTTGCGCTACCGAAGGTGGAAATTTGGAAATTTCCTCTACGTAAACGCCTGGTGTTTTGTAAGCTGTTGCCATAATTCATTGGATTTAAATGTTACATGTATATTTCAGAAAATATTTTGTTGTTTGCCGCATCAGGTTTAATTAAAGCTACTCCCGGGTTAGGCAACTCCACCCCTCCCAGTTCAACCGAAATAAAACCGGATTTAGTAAGCGGTTTTTCGTTTTTCGTAATTAAAATTTTCGAATTTCCATTCTCCCTTTTTACATCATCGCCGCCTGTTACCTGCTGGTTGGAGTCGAACAAATACCGCCAGATAGTATTGCGGTTTTTAAGTACCACATCAAACGTTTTTGCAGTTGAGGGAATTTTTCCCTGAGCAATGGTTACATGCAGCGAACCTTTATCGCCTTTCATAAAAATTCGTATTAACCCCAAAAGATCAAATTTTTCGCCAACCGAAAGCTTTTTCAATTCGGCTTCTTCTCCATCACCGGAAAGAATAAAATCTTCATCCACATGAAAATTGCCACCGGTTTTATCCAGCAAGGGAAAATTGTTGGGTTCAGAGTCCAATCTCCGGTTCGATAAATAGTAAAGTTTGCCTGAGTTTTCCAGTTTAAGATCGGTGTAATTGTAAAAATATGAATCCTTTATTTGAATAACAAAAGTAAAATTCAAGTCATCATCCAAAGCAATAAACGGCTCGCTGTCATCTGATTCAGAAACTTTTGACCAAACCGTAATCCCCGAATTCAACGCTTTGAAAACCAGGTTGTGTCCGTTTAAATTTTGAACTGTTTCTTTTGTCGGTACAATTTTTACAACACTCTGAAAATTGTAGTTATTAAGTTGTTTTGCCTGTTCAGTTTCGTCCATGGTTCTGAATTCATCCGAACCTTTATCCAGAAAGTAGCGGTGAAGAATTTTCACCCGAAAAAGTTCTTTATATTGAATGGAGTAGCTCATTGTTTCAAATCATTTAGAGTTCCGCCAATATGTGTAATAACTTCAGAAGCCGCCAGTTTTTTATCGCGCTCAATTTGAATGAGCTGAATTTTGTAAATAACCGAAGGCAATTGCCTGCCGCCCAATGTTCCCCATACATTATTTAGTTCTTCAAAAGTTGGGGTGTATAATTCCAAAATAAATTTGAAATGTTCCAATACATCAAATGCTACATTCGTTCGGTTATAAACCGTATTTGCCGATGTGAACACTTTCTTTCCCTGAAAAAATTCGATTACCTTGGAAATGCTCCGTAAAGATTTATCGTATGTATCGCAGTTTGCACTTATTAATAAATATATATTCAGGTGTACGGGAGGATTTTTATATTCGGTTTTAGTATCCTTTATTTTATAATGTGGCGTATTCCTCAGGGTGACTTCCTCTTCGAGTTTTAATAATGAGATTACAACTTTGTCATCAACACGGGTAGCATCATCACTCCCCGATTCCCAAAGAGCAATATTTTCAAGTGCAATTATTTTTCCCAAACCTATTTCAGAAAAATAATCCTCAAGTTGTTCCTTCAAAATTTGAAGCGTTTCGTAAATCATCTACTTCCGTTTTATCTTCTGTTTTAAGAACTTATTTCGCAAAATTAAATCTCAATAAATTTAAGACCTTTTTATCTTCTTTGACCTTGAATTTTCAGCGCAGAAATAAACTACACTGATTTAACTTTCAACTTAATGGTTTTGTCCGTATTTACCCTTAATCTGGTATTATACGACTTAATGGTCCTGCTATGCAAGTTACGGTAAGAAATAATTCAAGTCAATATTTTAGGAAGAAAAATTTTAAAAAAATATATACCAATTTAATTATGAGAGTTTTATGAGAATTTAAAAATTATCATGAATCTCCAAAAGAAGATTTTCCAGTTCAGAAATGAGTTTTTGATGGGACCCCGAAAAATGATTAACCATGATGCAAAAAGCAAGGTTTTTACCGGTTTTAGAATGGATATAGCCGGCGTAGCAACGTACGCGGGTCATGGAACCGCTTTTTGCACGAAGTGTATTCTCTGGAAAATTTTGTGAATTGAAATGGTGCAGTGTCCCCTGCCCTGCCGATGGCAACGATTCAATAAAATCAGAATAATTTTTACTGGTTTGTGCCATGTAACGGAGAACCGAAGTGAGCAATGCCGGAGAAACCGCATTGAAATGTGACAAACCGCTTCCATCTTCCATATGAAGCTGTCTAATGTTTAATCCCTGATTTTCCCAGAACTCTGATATGATTTGAAGTCCTGTTTCACGATTACCTGTTCCAAATATTTCAGCAGCAATTTGTTTTACCAGATGTTCCGCAAAAAGGTTTACACTTTCATGATTTAATACGTTCACAATATCAACAAGTACGGGAGATTCCGTTACATAAATCTGATTAAAATCTGATTTAGAGTTGCTTTCAAAAACAACCTCTCCGGAAATAAAAATTCCATTCCTGGTTAGAAGCTGAATAAATTCTTCAGCCAGAAAATTTTCAGGAAAGGGATTGGATGCTTTTATGGTAAATGCTTCCCGGTTTTTGGGAATGGTGCCCCGAATTATGCGGTTCCCATCGATGGGACTTCCAAAAACATAGGCCTGGTCGCTTTTAATATCAGAGGACAAAACCTCATTTCGAAAATCCAGAAAGTCCACTTCAGGATAAATTGTAACAATTTCTGTTGGTTGCCCGGCTTTTTCAGGCGAACGAAAACTAATTCGGAACATATTGTCGTAAAAAGTTAACGCACTGGGGCCGGCGCCGTAGTAATTTCCTATATCTTCCCAAATCCAGGTGGGTGGAATTTTTTCTGAATCGTAAAGCGAACCATCAAGAATAAGATTTCCCTGAATCCGCTTAATACCTGCAGCTTTTATTTGCAATGCCCAGGTTTCCAGAAAATGGGGTGCAAAGTAATGATCCTTAAAATATTCAGAACCCAGTGCCGGATCCCCACCACCAATTACAATCAAATCGCCATGCAGCGTCCCGTTTATTATTTTTCCGGAATACCCCAAAATTGTTTCAAACCGGTATTCTGGTCCCAGAATTTCAAGTGCTGAAGCAGAAGTAACTAATTTTAGTACCGAAGCCGGGATGAATAATTTATCGGGATTCAGTTCAAATACTGTTTTCCCCGTTTCCAAATCTGCAATATGAATTCCAATTAAAGCAAACCTGTACTCAGGTAACTCAGTAAAACCCAGCAATTGTTTTTCAAAAACAGATTGACCGTATAAAAACGCATTCAAAAAAAGAAAAGCAAAAACCAGAAAAATCCGTACCTTCATTTTTATTATTTTTATCAATCAAAAATAACAGATTGCAGGAGAACTAAAAACAATCAGATGTTGCGAACAATATTATTGGTAGGAACCGGAGGTTTTATTGGAAGTGTAATGCGTTACCTGGTACAATATTACATGGAGAAAAGTCTTGCCAGCACTTTTCCCTGGGGTACTTTTATTGCTAATATTGCAGGCAGTTTTATTATTGGGGTGGTATTTGCGCTGGCTGAAAAAGGGAATTTAATGAACGCTGAATGGCGGATTTTCCTGGCAGTGGGTATTTGTGGCGGATTTACAACGTTTTCATCGTTTGCATACAATAATCTTACTTTACTAAACGACCGGGCTTGGGGCTCGCTTTTACTTAATATTGGTGGCAACCTGTTCTTAGGAATTTTGGCTGTTTACTTAGGAATAATTCTTATTCGTATGATTTTTTAAATCCAAAAACCATGAAAATAGAAGGCAGAGCTGGAATGTTAAAAATTTATGTGGGTGAATCGGACAAAGTGCATGGCCGCCCTTTGTTTGAAGAAATTGTTTTCGAAGCGCGAAAAGCCGGTATGGCAGGCACATCGGTTTTTAAAGGCATAATGTCGTTTGGTGCCAGCCATTCGGTGCACACCATGAAGATTTTTGCCTTGTCGGGCGATTTACCGGTTGCCATTGAAATTGTGGATACTGTTGAAAAACTTGACGAATTTGCAGCCCGGGTAAATGAATTGATGGACCAAAGCAAAAAAGGTGGTCTTGTTACATTCCAGGAATTGGATGTATTGCGCTATGAGGTTGGCGAAAAGTACAGGAATAATAGCTGACAGTCGGAATGATTGACAAAAAAAATCCCGGTATATAGAGCTTTGTGCTTTTTTATATCAAAACACCGGAAAAAACTTCGCCCAGGACATCGGGATACTTATCCTTAAAATTTTGATAGCACCAGTCGTGCAATTCCTGAAGTTGCGAAGGTTCTACCCAACAGATGCACTTGGCAAGTTCTTTTCTGAACAAACGTTTACTAAAACTCACCTTGGGCAAAATAATTTTTGCGTAGTCGAGCATGGTTCATTTGTTTTAGTTTTATAAAATGTCATTAACGATACCTGTTTAAAAGTATACATTTTGGATACAATTCATGTGCCATTAAAATAAATATCTGATATTTAATGCATAATGAAAAGGTAAAAAGATACTTAAGGTATCATTTTGAAACACGATTCCCATTTCAAATGGTAAGTACAATTTCTAATTTTAATATATCGCTTTATAAACCGCCTTAAAACTAATACTTTACTAAAAATAACGGAAAAAGCCCCCCATCAGACGATGAGAGGCTTTTAAGAAGTGGGGAGAGGAGGATTCAACACACCTCCTGTAACCGCTGATATTATTGGGCTTTCAAGTTGGCAATTCTGTCAACAAATGTCAATATGGTAAATAACTTGTCAATTTTTAACTATTCATTTTTTTTTCAAGGAGAGAAAAATATTGCTCATTCACTCTTTGAAGGTGTTGCTTATCATGTTTTAATTCTGCGATAGTTTTTTCCAGTTCCTCTATCTTTTCTTTCATTGCATTTATCTCATCAATGTTTGGTGTATACATTTTTTTCTCACCAAACATTAGCCAGTGGATGTTTAACCGCGGAAACTTTTCCCTTAATATTCTCAATTGTCCAAGGGTTAAGTTTGATTTCTCCGTTAAAATTCTGCTAATGTTCTGGCGTGTTACACCGAACAAATCAGCCATATCTTTATTCGAAATATTTTCTGCTTCCATAAACATTGATAGTCTGGCAGATACAGCAGTATCAGAATTATTTATTTCACTATTTGAAATATTTTCTTTCATTTTTGAAATATTTAATTTACTTTTGATTCACAAATACGGTACGAATGTAATACAAAACTGGATACAAAAAAAAATTTTATGGAAAAAAATCAATCTTTGAAATCATTTATTAACGAATTAAAGAATAATCCCTATGTTCCATCTAAATGGGTTAAATTAGTTGCTGAACGTACGGGTAAAAGTCCGCATACCATAAAAAAGTATGCAGCAGCTGAAAGAAATATTCCGCAGGGGCAAATTCTTGTCATATCTGAATTAAAAAAAATTATCAAAGAAAATCGTGAACAGATAGAAGAACTCACCGAAAGTATTACCGAAAGTAACTATTGAGGTACAACCATAGATGCCAAGCATGTCCCCGGCAGAGGCCGGGGACTATTTAATTAGTTCTTTCAAATATTGTAATAATAATATAACAACAGGGATTTAAAACTTTGGTTTTTGGTTTTTTTAGGTTTAGGTTCGTTAATCCCCATCACACAATTCCCTGGTTGTTTTTACAATTCCACTAAAAAAGCCGGTTTTAAAACCACAAGCAGCAACGAGAGAAATTTCGTCGGGTAAAGTTGGATAACCGAAATTAATTCAGGACTTCACCTCCACAGTGAGGTTTTGCCTGTAAAGTAACCCAACCCGTTAAACTTAATAAGAAGAGTAAAAAAATAGGGCGGTCCGGAAAAATCCGGGTCGTTTTTTTATGAAGAATCAAATATTAATAAACCGGCCGGGGCACCCTTTGCCGCGGGAAAGGGGCATTAGATGTAAAAATTCTGAGAATCCATATTGTACCATCACCCTGCCCTGCCCCGGCCTAAATTATCGAATATGAAAGAATTTATAAATCATATAAATGAAAAGAAAACAATTCAGTTAAAAAGAATTGAGGAGTGTCAGGTTCAAATCAGAAAGCTGAACACCATTATTGAGGCTTTCCAGGA
>JAZBNQ010000213.1:0-8665 GCA_036350775.1 Mariniphaga sp. | reverse complement strand
TACATTGGTTCCCCTTGGAACATAATGTACCAGGTTTTCTGCCTGTGAAACCATATAAATGTCTGAAAGAATAAATGCATCATTTTCAGAAGCACTTGGACGCAACTGATAAATAATACGGGTAATTCCGTTTTCAGCTAATACATCGAAATAGGTATTTGCATTTACAGTTACATCTACATAAGTAGTGTCAAAATTCAGTCTTTTTAAAGAAACATAAGCACCCTCTCCATCAATCATATTCATTACAGCACCCATTGGCACATCAACATTATTTAATATAGTACTTAATTGAGTACCGTATTCAAAACCTTCAATGTAACCAGTACCGTCTTCAGCTGTTTGTGAGGCACTTTTAGGTTCATTTTCAACAACAACATTGTATAATGTTGAAGTAAGTACAGCATCAGAACTCAATCCTTCTTCTGAAACATTCAGAACATATTTGGTTATTCTCTCTCCATCAGCAGAAACTACAACCAATGTGTCGTTCAAACTCAGTAAATCCGCATCTGCAAGTTCAGAACCACCGTCCATTGCTTTAACAGATAAGGTCTGTTCTTCATTCTTTTTAATGATGTTACTAAGGAACTCAGCAACTGTTGTTCCTGTCACCACGCCTCTCAACGATTCTGTTTTGTATCCGTCGCTTACTTTGTAAACAATAGACGAAATAGTGGACATGTAATCAGTAACTTCATAAAAGTGGTGCTGGCCCAAATCTTTTGTATCATATAATTCTTTAAGAGCCCAATGCACATCTAAATTTTGCCATTCAGTCTGAGCTTTCATGATCCATTCAGAGGTTTCCTCATCGGTTCCAAAAGATTCTTCAACAACAGGGTTTCCTTGCCAAACCTCTGGTTTTCTAATCCAGGTAGTTCGTTGATCTGCAGAAATTCCTCCAATAACCCAGCCACTTCCGTCAGCCATACCCCAGCTATCAATTAATTCAAAATCGTTGGGGTCATTTGCCGGTTTTAATCCGTTTTTAATCGAATCTTTTGCCGGACCAACAATCTTATATAAATAGGTGTTGGCTCCCGTCCACTGGTGCACAGCACTGCCCCAGTCGGAAAATGGTTCATTCCAGGGATTATAGGGAGAATTGAGAATAACGTCAGATTCCTGATAAGCCCACCAGTCTTCAAGTTCCATTGACGGTTGCACTGCGTTAAGAGTTCCAAGGCTATTAATATGTCCAATAACAAATACATCACCTGGTTGAACATACCTTGGGACATTCAAATCTTCAATAAGTGTCCCCGGAGAAACGCTCCAAGTATTCTCCTCAACCCACTTGTATCCAGGAATATATTTATAATATCTTAAATTCCACTCATCCACTCCTGAATTCCATGTAATTGCCTCTGATGGATCAGCAGTCCAGGCAGTAGTAATCATATAATCACTTAAATCTAATGGTTGGTTGCCCGGATTACATATTTCTACAAAACCGTTATTCCATTGATCTTGCCAAACATATTCCGAAATAAACGGTTCTGTAGAGAATGGCTGGATGTCATCAAATGCCTTTTCTTTTTCAAAAAGAACATTATATTCACTTTGAGTTGTGTCATCTTCTGCGGTAACAGTGAATTTAATTGTTCGTTGTTCATCAGATCCACTAAGGGAAGTTGCACGTTTCACTTCAACTTCAGAATTTTCTGTTGCATCTGTTAAAGGAATTAATGCGGGAATCCCATTTACCTCAGATGGAACAGTGACTTTATAATTGCGTGTAGTAGAGTTAAAATTTGGTATGGTATCTCCTTTCCAGTTAAATAATCCTCTCATCCATTGCGGAATGTCAGGCCAGGTAATGGCAGTTAATTCTGCTGTATGGCTCGGTCTGAGTTGATCCACTTTAATAAAATATTCTTTAATGGCACCACTTTCAGCCGTTACTTTCAGAATATCACCATTTTTAACATCGGGCCGCTCAACACCGTCAACCCAAATAATTTCCCACTGGGCATTGGGTGCTTTTTCCAAATATGTTAACAGGGTATCTTTCCGAGTGGCGAAACCAATCCCAAATAGACTATTTGTTATGGTATCCATTTCTGGAGCATCAAAAGTTACATCGAAGTATTCATCTGTTCCTGAGTTAATACCTGCTGAATAAAAACTTCCTTTTGGATCATAGTCAAGTTCATATTTTGGAATAACTATATTTGCATCTGAATTTGGTCCTTGAACAATAATGTTGAATACTTCAGTTTGCAATGTGTTTCCGCAGGCATAAACTGTTAGCTTATCACCAGTCCGGGCCGAATTATATGCTGAGTCTTCACGTGTAGGAGATAAATCATATTTCCAGGCTAACCCTGGAACTTTTTCAAACTGCATCATAAAATCATCATTGTTGCGAACACCCCAGGGTGCGGTAATGGTTTTGTTGGCCCAGTCCACTTCCAGAACATCTGACTGTAAAGTGTTTTCATCCAATGTAACGTCTCCATGAAATCCAACTGTCCAAAACACAGCTCTCCATGGGGCATAGGTATCACCATTATTGGAAAAAACTGGGATTGGAATCCATTGAGATTCTGAAATGTCGGATCCACGTGTTGAATTGAAATCCTCAGTTCCTTGATTTACACTTGCTTTTCTTACTAAAATTGAGTTACCAGTCGCACCAGTAAAACCAGCAACATCATAACTTTTGTCATAGTTAGTACCATCTTCCTCATCAAAAACACCACCAACCTGATCAACAATTACCGAATCAGTTGATAAAAAGTGTTGTTCAATATAAAAGCAATCTCTTCCACCCCAAGCCTCAAGAATATTAGGAATAGAAGAAACACTATCTTTATATTGAGGATACAGATGTGCTTTTGCTTCTGCTACATGAATTTGAATGTCAGCAAGTTCCCACCACTCTTTTTTAGTTTGCCTTTCATCAAAAAAATCGGGGTAAAGCGGATACATTTTTTCAGTAAAATCGCGAACAACAGCAATAACAAACGTTTCGCCTGGTTCCAATGATTTACTTGGTAGCCGCATAAAACTACCAATTGGTGCATCATAAGGTGTGGTCCATGGATCAATTCGACCAAATTCAAATTGATCCATCTGGATGGATTCTGAACCAACATTAGTCAGTTCAACATAGTTATGATCAGCTCTGTCCATCCTTACTTCTGATATTATCAGGGTACGGATAGTGTCTTGTGCATTTAACATGCCGGTTAACAATACAGATAGAAGTAAAAGTTTTAATCTCATAGTACTTAAATTTAAATGTTAAATTTCTATTATTTATTTCGCAAACAAATATCAATATTATTTACGTTACCACAACAAAATGGTCGGATTAAAGATGCAAGATATCTTTCATCAGTGTAATAAATCTTGCATAAATGTAGTTTGTACTATAACCCCTAGTATTTTATACTTTTATTTTTTTTGCCATGAATAATTTTAAATTGCAATTTCTTCAAACACTTTGTGAAATCTGATTTTTTATGAATTAATACCCTGCGTTCAAAATAACCTCAGGTAACTTACTATGTATTAATCACAATTAGGAATCAGAACATACTTCAGGAATTGAATTTGTTATTGTTCAAATTATTCAATTTTTATAAATAATAAACATAAGTTTATAATAGAGTCTTTTGTTTTATTTGGTTTATTTTGTTCACCTCAAAAATGTTTGTTTTTAAAAATATTTCCTGTTGAATTTCTTTTAATCGTTTTTTTACACTGAGCAATTAACTAAATTTGCACTTGTTTAAATTTAATAGCAAAAACATGGCATTTGTAACCAAAATACTCGGGAAAATACTCGGAAACAAATCGGAAAGAGATATAAAGGAAGTAAATCCGATTATTGAACAAATAAAACAGGAATACCAGCGAATTGTTGAATTTTCAAACGATGAACTGCGCAATGAAACAGACAAATTGAGGCAAATCATCAGGGATAGGATAAAGCCGGAGGAGGATGAGATTGCTGCATTAAACGAGAAAGCTGAAACCGCTGAAATACAGGAAAGCGAAGACATTTACAAACAAATTGACAAGCTTGAAGAAATCATAAATGAAAAAATTGAAGCGGTGCTGAACGAGATTCTGCCTACTGCTTTTTCAATCGTTAAAGATACGGCACGCCGGTTTTTCGAAAACGAAACAGTTGAAGTTACCGCTCGTGATTACGACAAAGATCTGGCATCCACACGTGCAAGCATTTCGGTTCAGGGAGAAAAAGCCTTTTGGAAAAACCGCTGGATTGCTGGTGGTACAGAAATAATTTGGGACATGGTGCATTATGATGTACAGCTTATTGGTGGCCTTGTTCTCCATCAGGGAAAAATTTCAGAAATGGCAACGGGGGAAGGTAAAACTCTGGCCGCTACTTTACCTGTTTTTCTGAATGCTTTACCCGGACGAGGAGTTCATCTTGTAACTGTAAATGATTACCTGTCGAAACGTGATGCCGAATGGATGGGACCGATTTTTGAATTTCACGGATTAACTGTGGATTGTATAGACAAACACCAGCCCAACTCCGAAGCACGGAGAAAAGCCTACAATGCAGATATAACCTACGGAACAAACAATGAATTCGGTTTTGATTATTTGCGCGACAATATGTCAATCAATCCTGAAGATTTAGTGCAGCGTAAACATCATTATGCCATTGTGGATGAGGTGGACTCGGTTCTTATTGATGATGCCCGTACTCCTTTAATTATCTCAGGGCCGGTACCCAAAGGCGAAAACCAACAGTTTGAGGAATTAAAAGGTTATGTGGAAAAACTCTATAAGGCCCAGCGCGATTTGGTAAACCATATTTTTATTGATGCCAAAAAATTACTTTCAAAAGAAAATGCAACTGATGAAGAAAGAAAAGAGGGAGGGTTGTTATTGCTGCGTGCCCACAAAGGGTTGCCTAAAAATAAATCCATTATAAAGTTCCTGAGCGAAGAGGGCATGAAAAATCTCATGACAAAAACAGAGAATTTTTACATGCAGGATAACAATAAAAACATGCACATTGTTACCGATCCGCTCTTTTTTGTAATAGAGGAAAAACAAAACTCGGTAGAACTTACCGATAAGGGAATTGACCTGATTTCGGAAGGTTTTGAAGATCCCGACTTTTTTGTAATGCCCGACATGGGCAGTACTATGGCAGAACTTGAAAATGCAGGACTGCCAGATGATGAACTGCTGGAAAAGAAAGACAAACTGTTGCAGGATTATGCCGTTAAATCAGAACGCGTGCATACAATTAACCAGTTGCTCAAAGCCTACACCATGTTCGAAAAGGATGTGGAATACGTGGTGATTGACAACAAGGTAAAAATTGTGGACGAGCAGACCGGCCGTATTATGGAAGGACGGCGCTATTCCGACGGACTGCACCAGGCTATTGAAGCCAAGGAAAGAGTAAAGGTTGAAGCCGCTACCCAAACTTTTGCTACCATTACACTTCAGAATTACTTCCGGATGTATCATAAACTGGCCGGTATGACAGGTACTGCCGAAACAGAAGCCGGTGAATTCTGGGATATATATAAACTTGAGGTCGTGGTAATTCCCACCAACCGGCCAATTGTACGCGACGACAGGGAAGACCTGGTTTACAAAACCAAACGCGAAAAATATAATTCTGTAATTGATGAAATTGTGGAACTGAACAACGCCGGACGTCCGGTGCTGGTGGGTACCACTTCTGTTGAAATTTCGGAATTACTAAGCCGGATGCTCAAAATAAAGGGGATAAAGCACAATGTTTTGAACGCCAAATTGCATGCCCGCGAAGCCGAAATTGTGGCAGAAGCCGGCCGTTCAGGAGCGGTTACCATTGCTACCAACATGGCGGGCCGCGGAACAGATATTAAACTTTCACCTGAAGTAAAAAAAGCAGGAGGTTTGGCCATTATCGGCACCGAGCGGCATGATTCAAGGCGCGTTGACCGCCAGTTGCGTGGTCGCGCCGGACGCCAAGGTGATCCCGGTTCATCGCAGTTTTATGTTTCGCTGGAAGACAATTTAATGCGCCTGTTCGGTTCCGACCGCATTTCAGGCGTAATGGACCGTTTGGGTTTAAAAGAAGGAGAGGTGATTCAGCATTCCATGATTTCCAAATCCATTGAACGGGCACAACGGAAAGTGGAAGAGAACAACTTTGGAATCAGGAAACGGTTGCTGGAGTATGACGACGTGATGAACTCGCAACGTGAGGTAATTTACAAGCGCAGAAGACATGCCTTGTTTGGCGAGCGGCTGGATGTTGATTTGCTGAATATGATGTATGATTCAGTGGAAGAACTCATAAATGAATATTACGGTTCTGACCAGTTTGAAGATTTCAATATGGAATTGCTGCGGTTGCTTTCCATTGAATCGCCTGTTTCGGAAGAAGAATTTAAGCAACTTTCTGTTAATGAAATCACAGAACGGATTTTCCAGAAGATGATCGATGGCTACAACCGCAAGGTGGAAACGATTTCAAAACAGGCTTTTCCTGTTATTAAAAATGTATATGAAACCAAATCGCAGGTTTACAAAAATATAGTTGTTCCTATTTCAGACGGCAAACGGATTTTCCAGATTATCTGCAACCTTGAAAAAGCTTACCTGAATAAAGGAAAAGAACTGGTAAAATCGTATCAGAAACAGGTGGTTTTAAATACCATTGATGAAGCATGGAAAGAGCAGTTGCGTGAAATGGACGATTTAAAACAATCGGTACAAAATGCTACTTACGAGCAAAAAGATCCGCTGCTGATTTACAAGTTTGAATCGTTCAACCTGTTTAAAATGATGGTAAGTAAGGTGAATAAAGATGTGGTAAGTACACTCATGAAAGGCCACATTCCAATTCAAAGTCCCGACCAGGTGCGACAGGCAGAAGAACGGAAACGCACGGATATGAGCCGTTACAGAACGCAAAAGTCTGATATGCCGGGTGTAGAAAATCCGATGGAAGGGGCAAATACCCAAACCGGCGAACGCTCAAAACCACAGCCGGTGAGGGTTGAGAAAAAAGTTGGAAGGAACGATCCGTGTCCGTGCGGAAGCGGCAAAAAATACAAACATTGTCATGGAAAAGGTGCCTGAAAGTTCACTTTTTCCGATACGGTAACCCAAAAAAAGTTGAACTTAAGAACTTTAAATAAAAACTGAAAAGAATCTAAAATGATAAATCTGTTAAATTATATCCACTGGAATGCCAATCCCGAGTTGTTTAATTTAGGCCCGCTTTCAGTTCGCTGGTATGGACTGTTATTTGCATCCGGTTTTTTAATTGGCTATTACATTGGCGAAAAGATGCTCAAATCGGAAAACGTATCCCAAAAGTGGATTGATTCTCTGTTTTTTTATATCATAATTGCAACCATTTTAGGCGCCCGCCTTGGGCATGTTTTCTTTTACGGATGGGAATATTATTCTCAACACCCGGCAGAAATTTTTAAAGTGTGGCACGGTGGCCTGGCCAGTCATGGCGGAGCACTCGGAATAATTATTGCCCTGCTCATTCATTCCAAATTAATAACCAAACGAAATGTGTTATGGACCATTGATCGTATTGTGGTACCCACTGCACTGGTTGGGGCCTTTATTCGCCTTGGTAACCTCATGAATTCCGAAATTTATGGCATTGAAACCAGCCTTCCGTGGGGGTTTATTTTTGAACGCAACGGTGAAACAGTTCCCAAACATCCCACACAAATTTATGAAGCGCTGGCTTATTTTATTTCCTTTGGAATTTTGATGTTTTTTTATTGGCGCACCCGAAAAAAGTACAACGAAGGTTTTTTAACCGGCGTATTTTTTGTGCTGATTTTTGCTGCCCGGTTTTTCATCGAGTTTATTAAAGAAGACCAGGAAGCATTTGAATCAACCATGACTTTAAACATGGGGCAGTGGCTGAGTGTGCCATTTGTTTTGGCCGGATTATTTTTAATCTTCAGGGCATTGAAACTTCCCGAAAAAAAGTATAAGAATTAATTAAAAATCCTCAACCCAAGAAAAAAAGTCCTCGGTTTTGCCGGCCCGTAAATGTAAGCACTGTCGCGATTTTTGCCCGTATCAAAATCATTTTGGTAATGGTTCAGCATGTTACTAACCCCGCTGAACAATTCGATGGAAGAATCAAGTCGGTTTACATTGAAAATATAACCCAGTTTGAGGTTCATTTCCAAAAAATCGGGCGTACTGAAAAGAACATCCTGTTCCGGAGTGCCTGCATCACCTGCCAGTCCGTAATGGGGCACCAGCATGGAACCGGTATAAATTCCCGACAGTGAAGCACTGAACCGGTTTCCGGGAGTCACCGTAAAAGTGTAATAGCCGTAAGCTTCAGGAGTGCGCAGGTATTCAGTGGTACCTGGAATTTGTTCCGACCAGGCAACAGGTGCATTATACAAACTCTTTTGCAGCGTAATACCGCCTTCCAGCTGGAACATTCTGTTGTAGTTTGTCCGGGCTTCAAATGTTGCGCCATACACATTGCTTAATCCGCCATTTCGTTTTTCCAAAAGTGAATTTCCGGAATCGTCAGTTCCAATTTCTTCCAGAATAAATGCATCTTTTAACCGGGTGTAAAAACCTTCCAGGGTAAATCCGTAAATGTGTTTTTCAGTAGGTTTGTCCCAGTTCATGGAGGCACTCAAACTTTGTGAGCGTTCTTCTTTCAAATCAT
>JAZBNQ010000212.1:0-5933 GCA_036350775.1 Mariniphaga sp. | reverse complement strand
TTGTCTTTAGGACGTGGTGATGAAATTTTGCTGTTAATCAAGTCGTTGAAGCTTAATACGTGGTAGTTTAATCCATCTTTTTCAACTTTAATACTATCTGAAAGAGCTTCATTGAAAGACTTTCCGGGATTAAAGTTAGTGATTAACTCAAGTTCAAAAACAGGGCTTATTTTTATTGAAATATTTTGTTGTTTTTTTAAAACCTTATCAGGAATTTCGTGAATTTCGTAACCCAAATTTTGTAAAGTTTTTTGTAGGTTTTGTATGTTTTCGGAAGTAATGTTTATCCAAAAGTCTATATCAGCTGAATGGCGCTGATACCCGTGAAAATTTACAGCGCCTCCGCCAACTAAAATCATTTCGAGATTATTTTTGCAGGCAGCTTCAATAAAATCCTTTATTCTTTCCGGAAAATTGTCCAGCATGTCATTCCAAGATAAAATTGTTTTTAAAACTGTTTGGGTGTGGTTTTGAGGTTTGAAATGCTTGCATTTCCTGAACCATTTTCAAAAAAAACATCAGCCGCTCATGTGGAGTGCGGTTCAGTGCTTCCTGCATTCTTCGCTCATTGGCTTCTTCTTTGGTTTCAAAACGTATACTATTTTCAGGTCCCATAACTGTTTGTTAATCCCGTAAAAATAACGATAATATAGATTCAAAACCATAATTTTTAAGCATTTTAAAATAAGGGGCTTACCAAATGGGCCAGCGATTCACGAAGTTTGAAGTGCCATTTTCGTTGTCGCCATTCTTCCAGTTTCAGCTCGCGGCTGTTTTGTAAATCGGCTTTAAATTGTTTTTCCAGATCGGCAGTAAAACCTTCGTCGTAAATAAAAGCATTAACTTCAAAATTGGTTTCCAGGCTGCGAAAATCGAGATTAGTGGTTCCAACCGTTGAAAAAACGGCATCTACTATTATATATTTGCTGTGAATAAACCCGTTTTGATAAAAGAATACACGAACCCCGGCTTCCAGCAATTCTTCAATATAAGAAAACGAACTCCAGTGCGGAATGATGGAATCGGATTTTTCAGGCATCAGAATCCGCACATCCACATTACTGAGAGCCGCTGTTTTCAGGGCATAAATAATTTCCAGCGGTGGCATCAGGTAGGGCGATGCGATATAAACTTTTCTTTTAGCACCGGCTATTGCCGTAAAAAATGCCTGGCCAATACTGTCCCAGTCGGAGTCGGGCCCGCTGGCCGAAATTTGAACCGGAGTTTCAGGTGTTTCCCTAAGTTGGGGAAAGTATTTTCGGCCGGTTAAATTTTCGTGTATCACAAAAAACCAATCGGCTGCAAAAACCACCTGCAAACAATTTACTGCATCTCCTTCAATTTGCAGGTGGGTGTCGCGCCAGGGTCCTATATCTTTTACTCCATTCAAATAACGGTCGGCAAAATTAATTCCCCCGGTGAATCCGATTTTTCCGTCAATTACAACAATTTTACGGTGGTTACGGTAGTTTACTTGTGAGGTTAGCCTGGGAAACCTCACCTCCATAAATGAATAAATTTCGATGTCGTTTTGCCGGAGACTGTTAATAAATTTATTTCCCAACCCCCAGCTTCCCACATCGTCAATAATAATCCTTACTTCAACTCCCTCTTTGCTTTTTCTGATGAGTAGTTCTTTTAACCTGTTGCCTATTTTATCGTTTTCCAGAATATAATACTCCATATGAATGTGGTGTACAGCATTTTCAATGGCTGTAAAAATGGCTTCAAAGGTTTCGCTGGCGTCATTCAGGATTTTTAGTTTGTTGCCGGTAGTTAGCAATGCTGAAGAGTTTTTTAACAACAACCGCATGACATTCTCTTTTTTACGCACATTTGGATTCAGTTTTAGCAAAGATTGTTCAAACTGGCGTAATTGCCTGAAAGAGAGCTGTCGGTATAGGTTTAGACTTTTTAATCCTTTTCTTGAAAAAAGTTTCTTTTTGCGGTATTCCTGGCCGAAAAAAAGGTAAAATACTACACCGAAAACCGGAAGAAGAATGAGCGCAAGCACCCAGGCAGCTGTTTTAAAGGGTGAACGTTTTTCCAGAATGATCATAATGGCAACCGGAATAGCAGTTACCAAAAAGATTAAGGAGAAAATTGGCCAAAAATCAAGTCCCAAACGCATAATTAAATTTGCATTTTAATAATTTCGTGTTAAAATTCATAAAAAAACATTGTATAAACAATTTTGGAATGAAATTCGTATTAAATAGCGTTCAGAATTAAATGGAGAATTATGAAACAGATCGTATTTATAAGCATTGCACTTCTTTTTATCCTGGCTTGTTCAACACAAAAGGGTGTTGTTAAAATTGAAGAGAACAAGGAAGAAATAGTTGCAGTTGAAGATTCATTGGAGTATCAGTTGGAAACATTTGATGCTAAATTTGAAACGTGGTATGCCTTGCATGACAATCCTTCGCAATACCGTACTCAAGAGTATTACGAAAACTGGAACCGCCAGTATGTAAATGCCTGGAATTACAATTCAACACAGCCTGGTAAACGATCGTTTTTTGAACCCATTGTTGGTTACGAACCCAATGTGGATTACGGTTTTGAGTTGAATCACAAGTTGTTTTACTATTTTCAGTACGTTGAACGGGTGTTGAAAATTGATATTATGCCTGGAGGACCCCGAAATTTGGCACTTTAAAGGGTATTAATTAAAACTTTGAGCCAGTCGTTATCCAGAATTTCACAGTTTAAGACTTTCCCCTGAATTTCCGGAGCTGAAACGCCGTTGTGAAAAAATTTGTTGCCAATAAATATATGGGCTTCGTCCCACAGGTTTTGCCGAATAAAACTGTCCAGCATTTGTTTTCCGCCCTCAACAATTACTGAATTTATTTTCCGGTGGTAAAATGTATGAAGAATTTGTGGAACAATTTCTTGTTTGAAATCGATTTTTATCCATTCAATTTTTTCGGAACTTTCATTTTTCCCGGCGTTGAAAACGAGTGTTTTTGAAGCACCGTCAAATAAATGCAGGGAAGGGGAGAGCCGAAGGTTTTTATCCAAAACCGCCCGCACCGGATTTTTTCCTGTCCAGTGACGAACCGTTAAAGAAGGATTGTCTTTTTCCGCCGTGTTGGTTCCCACCAGAATCGCACCTTCCTCTGAACGGATTTTGTGCACCAGCCGAAGCGCCAAATCGCCGGTAATCCAGGTAGGTTTCCCAAAATCTTCAGGCTTGCGGTATGTGTCGATAAATCCGTCGAGCGTTTGCGCCCACTTCAAAATTACGTAAGGACGTTTTTTTTCGTGAAACGTGAAAAAGCGCTTGTTCAGTTCACGGCAATCTTTTTCCAGAATGCCCACTTCTGCTTCAATCCCGGCTTTTCGAAGTTTTTCAACTCCTTTTCCGGCTACCTCCGAAAACGGATCGATGGTGCCAATTACCACCTTTGGAATTTGTTTTTCCACAATTAAATCGGAACAGGGTGGTGTTAATCCATGGTGCGCACAAGGTTCCAGCGAAACGTAAAGTGTGCTTTGTTTCAGCAACTCGGGTTGTGAAACCGCATTTATAGCATTCACTTCGGCATGTGCCCCGCCATATTTTTGATGAAAACCTTCGCCAATTATTTTTCCCTGGCAAACAAGCACACAGCCCACCATCGGATTGGGCGCCACACTGCCTGCACCCAGCCGGGCCAGTTCAATGCAGCGCTTCATATATTTTTCGTTCACTTCCATTTGCAGGGAAAAAGTATCTTTACCCTGCCAAAAGTAACACAATGAAGGCGACTATTCAATACATTCAACAAGAATTAAACGGTTTGTATCCTGAAACTGAAGTAAAGGCGTTTACCCGTTTAATTCTGGAACATGTTTGCGGACTGGATTACACTGCTCAGGTTTTGATGCGGGAAAGTGAACTCGATGCACATTCGAAAAGGTTAATATTTGAATTGGTTAAACGGTTAAAGAATTTTGAGCCCATTCAGTATATTTTGGGTGAAACCGAATTTTTCGGGTTGAAACTGAAGGTAAATCCGGCAGTGCTTATTCCGCGGCCCGAAACCGAAGAATTAGTGCACTGGATTTCGGAAACCGAATTTGGCAGCGGGTTTTCTGCTCTGGACGTTGGAACAGGCAGCGGCTGTATTGCGCTGGCAATGAAAAAACTGTTTCCGGAATCGCACGTTTCTGCTGTGGATTATTCAAAGGAAACGCTGGAAACAGCAAGAAAGAATGCCTCATTAAACAATCTGGAGGTGGATTTTATTCATGCAGACATGTTGAAGTGGGAAGAATTTCAATGGGAAAAGTTTAGCCTGATAGTCAGCAATCCGCCTTATGTGCGCGAATCGGAAAAAGAGGCCATGTTTCCAAACGTGTTGAATTTTGAGCCGGAAAAGGCGCTGTTTGTTACTGATTCAAATCCGTTGGTTTTTTACCGCAGAATTGCTCAATTTGCCCAAAAGCATTTGATGAAAAACGGCTGGTTATTTTTCGAGATAAATGAAAATCAGGGAAAAGAAACAGTTGAATTGCTGGAAGCACTTGGTTTCAGGGAAATCGTGATTAAAAACGATTTGTTTGGGAAAGAGCGGATGTTACGCTGCCGGAAATAAATTTACTGGAAAGTTTCTGAAATTTCCGAAAACTTTGGCATTTTTACAGGGCCAAAATGAAGTGATTTTTAAATACAGAAGTGAGAAAACTGTTAAAATTTATTGCAATAAGTCTGAACCTGCTGGCTGCGCTGGCACTTTTAACTGCTTACATTTCAGGGTACATTTCTCCTGAAAAATGGTGGATTCCCTCTTTTTTCGGATTAGCTTACCTGGTTATTCTGGGTGTAAACCTGTTTTTTGTGTTATTCTGGCTCATCCTCAACCCAAAGTATGTGTTAATCTCCTTGCTTACTATTCTGGCAGGTTGGGGTGTACTTAGCCGGTATGTCCAGCTTCAGGGAAAAACGGTTGAAAAGGGGGATATCAAAATTTTGTCGTTTAATGTGCATCATTTCAGGGGAAACGGGGAGCTGACTTCTGCTGAAACTGCCACCGAAATCAGCCGGTTTTTAAAAGAACAGCGCCCCGATATTATTTGTCTGCAGGAAGCGCGCCTCCGGCAGAACAATATTTTCAACCTGGCCAAAACCGTTGAAGACCTGGAGTTTATTAACCACTACCAGTTTGCCCGCACCAGCAGTACATTTGGTTCGGTTACCTTAACCCGGTACCCCATTATTCATATGGATGAAATTCGTTTTGAAAATTCACGGAACGTAACCATTTATACTGACATTCTGATTGGAACAGATACGGTCAGGGTTTTTAATGTACACCTGCATTCTTACGGAATTGATCCGAAAGATTACTCCATCATCGATTCCGGTGTTTCAACCGAGGAAGATTTAAAGGAAGCCCGCGAAGTGGGATCAAAGCTGAAAAGAGGATTCCGTATGCGCGCAGAACAAGTTGAAACCATCCGAAAAATTATGGATGAAACACCTTACCCAATAATTGTTTGCGGCGATTTAAACGAAACACCCACCTCGTTTGCCTACCAGCAATTGCGCGATGGGTTAAAAGACGCGTTTGTTGGCTCGGGAAAAGGAATTGGCCGAACATTTGTGAATAAACTTCCGGCGTTGCGCATCGACTATATTTTTCACAGTCCTGTTTTTGAATCGTACAATTTTCAAACCCACGATTTTCGTCACTCAGACCATTTGCCGGTTTCAACTGAGTTGATAAAAAAATAGAAACTAACCTGCTGTAAGAATTTTTTGTGCCGCCACCTTATCTTTTTTCAACTGTTCAGTCAGCGCTTCCACGCCGCTGAATTTTTGCTCGTCCCTTATTTTTCCAACAAAAATCAATGTAATTTCCTTGTTGTAAAGGTCGCCCGAAAAATCAAAAATGTGAACTTCGATGCTGCGGTTGTCGGCATTTTTATTAAAAGTGGGCCGG
>JAZBNQ010000211.1:0-5899 GCA_036350775.1 Mariniphaga sp. | reverse complement strand
TATTTTTCCGGAATATTTTCAAGTGTTGCTACCAGGAAATCCCAGAATTTATGAACGGTTTCAATGTTTACTTTTTCGTCGGGAGAGTGAGGAAAACGGATAGTCGGGCCAAATGAAATCATGTCCCAGTGCGGATATTTTCCACCTAAAATGCCGCATTCCAGTCCGGCGTGAATGGCTTTAATTTCGGGAATTTTACCAAATTTTTTGTTGTAAACTTCCTGCATGGTTTTCAAAATAGGTGAATTCATATTGGGTTTCCAGCCCGGGTATTTACCAGAAAAGGAAACCAGAGCACCGGCAAGCTCAAAAACAGCTTTAATCCGTGCACCCAATTCCTCTTTTGCCGAATCAACCGAACTGCGCATCAGGCACGCGGCGCTAATCGTTTTGGCCGTTGTATCCGATTTTACAATGGCCAGGTTCGAGGATGTTTCAACCAAACCTTGCATGCTGTCGCTCATACGAATAACTCCATTTGGACACCCAAGTAAAGCAAGCGTCAGGTTTTTCTGTGTTTTTTCATCTATAATTTCGGAGGGCAGTTCGGCCTCTTTCACTTCCACTTTCAAATCGGGTTCAGTGGCCGAGAGTTCACTTTTTACAGTTTCCACCAGTTCATCAACCAGAGCTACAAAATCGCCTGTACTGGCTTCACTCAAGGCAATAACACCAAAAGCCTCGCGCGGAATAGCGTTACGCAGACTTCCGCCATCAATTGAGACAAGCCGCGCGCCCAGTTGTTCCTGTGCAGCATGCAAAATCCGGAAAAACACCTTGATGGCATTTCCTCGCTGCAGCGGAATGTCGATTCCTGAATGGCCGCCTTTCATACCTGTAATATTCAAATTGAAAGCCATAAATCCGGCAGGAATTTCTTCTTCTTCGTAATTAAAAAGAATATTTACGTCTTCGCCACCGGCACACCCAACATACAATTCGCCTTCGTCTTCCGAATCGGTATTGATTAAAATACTGCCCTGCAAAATGCCAGGGTTCAATCCGTTAGCTCCATCCATTCCGGTTTCTTCTGTAGCGGTTAGCAACACCTCAACTGGTCCGTGCTTCAGCGTTTTCGATGCCAGCACAGCAAGTGCCGAGGAAACCCCGATTCCGTTGTCAGCGCCCAATGTTGTTCCGTTGGCGGTAACCCAATCGCCATCAACAAAAGCTTCGATGGGATCGGCGGTAAAATCGTGTTTTTTGTCGCTGTTTTTCTGTGGAACCATGTCGAGGTGGCCCTGCAAAATGACTCCTTTCCGTTTTTCCATTCCGGGGGTTGCAGGCTTCCGAATAATTACATTTCCTGCTTCGTCTTTAATCGTTTCCAAACCCAAACTTTTTCCAAAATTCACTGCCCAATCCTGAATCTGTTCTTCGTGTTTTGATGGGCGCGGAATGGCCAGCATTTGATCAAAAATCTGCCACACTTCTACTGGCATTAGTTTTTGTATTTCATTGCTCATAAAACAAATTTTTAAGCTGTTGTAATTAAAAGCATAAAATTAAGGATAAAGAATCCAAAACTGATAAGTTTCAAGATTTTATTGGATATAATTAATATTTTTGCACTTACAAATAAACTTTAAATCATTTCATCGTTATGAACACTAACAAAGACAAGGCCTTCTTTGGACATCCCATTGGATTATCAACTCTTTTTGCCAGTGAAATGTGGGAACGTTTCAGCTATTACGGAATGCGTGCGCTATTAGTTCTCTTCCTAACCGCAACATTTGCTTCCGGGGGATTTGAAATGGCAGAACTTGAGGCATTTACCATATATGGTATTTTTACCGGCCTGGTTTATGTAACGCCTATCATCGGCGGTATATTGGCTGATAAAGTTTTGGGCCAGCGAAAAACTATTTATATAGGGGGTATGACCATGGCAATTGGCCAGTTTTTGCTTTCGGCCAGTGCCTGGCTTCACGAGTCCGGAGCTGATATGGATTTCCGCCAGACCATATTTTTTGCCGGGTTAGGTATCCTGATACTGGGAAATGGATTCTTTAAACCGAATATATCCACAATGGTGGGTGAATTGTATGATAACAACGACCCGCGCAAAGATGGAGGTTTTACCATTTTTTATATGGGCATAAATATAGGAGCATTCTTTTCCCCGCTAGTTGCCGGGAAATTGGGTGAGCAGGTGGCCTGGCAGTATGGTTTTCTTGCTGCCGGTGTGGGCATGTTAATCGGAACAACATGGTTTCTGCTGCGCAGCCATACACTCGGACCAATAGGAATGCCGCCAAAAGTAAAATTAGAACGCGTGCGGTTAGCCATTAAAGATTGGTTTGATGTTTTGCTGTATGTTTTGGGTATCACTGCTTTTATTTTTGGAATCATTTTAGGTTGGAGTGTCATCCCATCAGGAATTAGCACTGCAATTATTTATGTAGTTGGTATTGGCGGAGTTATTTACCTCATCACAAGTATAATAAAGGGCACTTCAGGAAAAACGGAATGGTCGCGTGTTGGAGTTATTTTAGTCCTTGCGGTTTTCAATATTTTTTTCTGGAGCGGATTTGAACAGGCAGGTACCACATTTAATGTCTTTGCACGGGACAATACCATGCGTATGATTGGAAACTGGGAAATACCTGCAAGCTGGTTTCAAAGTATCAATGCTTTTTATATTGTTGCATTCGCACCACTTTTCAGTATTTTATGGGTAAAACTGGATAAAGTAGGACTGAACCCAAATACCCCGATGAAATTTGCATGGGGTATGTCTTTGCTGGCTCTTGGTTTTGTTGTGATGGCCATTGCCTATAGCAAATCCACGTCAGGCGGTCAGTTGTTTTTGATAAGCCCGCTTTGGCTGGCGCTGGTTTATTTGCTCCATACCTTTGGTGAGTTGTGCTTGTCACCCATTGGTCTCTCTATGGTAACGAAACTATCGCCTCCAAGATTGGTATCTACAATGATGGGGGTTTGGATGGGCTCTTTTGCAGCAGGTAATTTTGTCGCTTCACAGATGAAAGCTATTTCGTTGCGCCTGGCAGATACTTTAGGAACAGAAGTTCAGGTATTCTGGTTAATTGCAATCCAGTCAGGAATTATTGCATTAATCCTGATTATCCTTTCACCATGGCTTAAACGGATGATGCATGGCATCAAATAGAATGTTTTTTCTTATAATGGAAAAGCCCCGGTTAAAATTACCGGGGCTTTTCTTTTTCCCTTGCGTTTATTCTTTTATACGAATCCTTCCCTGCTTAATTGGGTAAAATCTTTAATCAATTTTTGAAACCGATTTCACAGCACCTGTTTCCGGGTGAAACTCAATTGCATATTCACCAAACAGTAATTCTTCAGGAACCGTTGCTACCTGGCCGAACTGGGCCAAAGCAGTACGTGCTTTTGCAATGGTTTTCAATTCATAAATCAAACTTATATCAACTACTACAGGCATTCGGTAATACACTCCGCTTTCTCCGGCAGCAGGATTTTCAGAACCTGATAATCCGGAAAATTTTGAAACCAGTTCTTTTTCAGGTTCAACCCGAACGGTGACCGGTTTACCTGAAAGATCGGATGAAGGCAGAACTCCTGATTCTTCTGAAAACCGGAAAATCACTTCTCCCCTCTCGGCAGATGAAGTTGGAACAAAATCAAAGCTAAATTTTTCGCTATGATATGTTGTTCGTCCAACAAAAAGACTCAGGTAATTTTCTTCAATTTGTTTCAATTCTTTGAGACTTACTTTGTAGGCCTCACCATCAGGATGAAATTCGTCCATTAAACCTGCCACCATGTGGTAACGTGTTATTCTGCATTCCAAAATACGCTCTGCGGCCTCAGCAGCTTTACGTTCTATGCTCACCCGGGTTGGCCTGAAATTGTTGGTTGAATCGCCAGGTGTATAAATGGGCGTATGATTAAAATGCGCGAATGAAAAGTAATCATCTTTTTGCGGTGTGCCACTCAGATTATTGGTTTTTACCGGATTCAACGCATTGGAAGAAGCACCTGAATTTATCCCGGCAAGAACCCCATCAGCAGTTAAATTAACCAGAAATGCTGCGTCTCCCATGGCTTTATAAACCTGATTGGGATCAGGCTCAGCAAACGTTTCCAGATTCACCTCATCAATAAACCAAT
Source organism: Mariniphaga sp. (assembly GCA_036350775.1). GTDB lineage: Bacteria > Bacteroidota > Bacteroidia > Bacteroidales > Prolixibacteraceae > Mariniphaga. The sequence goes on along the minus strand of JAZBNQ010000211.1, from coordinate 1,786 downwards.
TTACTGAAGCGCGGTTTTTTGCATCGGTAATTCCAAGCAATTGTTCCGCAAAAGAAGCATAAGGACCTGGTTCGAACGTTTCTTTTACAGCCTTCACTTTAATTCTCAACCCTGTTCTGGGTAGTGCGTAGGTAATTCCCTCCTGGAATGTGGGTGCCGTTTCCTCATCAGACTTTCCTCTTCGCTGACCAAAAACGGGCATTGCCAGCGCAATAGCCAATATAAAAATCAATGTTCTCATTTTTCTGAATTTATTTTAAAACCTAAAAATAGAATTTATATTTTGGAACGCCACAACCTTTTTTGCTTTTAGCCAAATTGAAAGCGACCTAACACAACTTAAAAAATGCTTTTCCCAAATAATCAGTGATATCGCCGGCAATCAATGCATTTTCAGATTTTTCATGCGCTGCAATGTCGCCTGCGAGTCCATGCAGAAAAACGCCGGCAATTGCAGCATGTTCAGGAGGAATGTGTTGCGCAACCAATCCAAGAATGATTCCCGTAAGCGAATCGCCGCTACCGGCAGTGGCCATTCCCGGATTTCCGGTCGAGTTGAAATACAGCTTTCCGTTTGGTAATGCAACAGTGGTGAATGCCCCCTTTAAAACGATGATTACTTTCAGTTCTGCGGCTAATTGCATCTGTTTCTGAATTCGTTCCCACGAGTTTGCCGTTTCTCCAGCCAGACGTTTGAATTCTCCGGGATGCGGAGTCAGTATGGAGTTTTCCGGCAAATCATTCAGCCACTCTTTGTGTTCTGAAAGAATATTCAATGCATCGGCATCGAAAACCAACGGAACTTTTGCCTTTTCGATTAGTTCTTTTAAAGCCTTTCTGGTATTGCTTTTCATGCCCAAACCCGGGCCGGCACCAATTGCAGAGAAGGGCGTTAAATCCGGGGTTCCGGTAAAAATGGAGTCGTGATCATCGATGCTTACCATGGCTTCAGGAATGGCGGTTTGAATGATGGAATACCCGAAATGCGGAACATGGGCAGTCAGCAATCCAACTCCAGAACGCAAACAGGCTTTTGATGCCAAAACGGAAGCTCCCATTTTCCCGTAGCTTCCGGCAATAAGCAACGCGTGGCCAAACGTTCCCTTGTGGGCAAATTTCGACCGAACCGGAATCATTTGCTTTACTTCTTCTTTTTCAATAAAATAAAAATCAGTAGAAGTTTGTGCAATTCCTTCGGGATGCAAACCAATGGGAAGCACTTCCCATTTTCCGGTAAACGGTTCGTTTTCGGCAAAAAGAAAACTAATTTTCGGGAACTGCAAAGTGAGGGTAAAATCGGCCCGGAGGATATTCTCCTGAATATTTTCGGTATTGTCTTCACCCATTAATCCGCTGGGGATGTCAATTGCAACAGTGGTATTGGGCAGTGCATTTATTTTCCGGACTATTTCAGCCGGCAAGCCTTCAAGCGGACGGGAAAGCCCGGAACCAAACAGTCCGTCAATAAAAATGTCAGACGATTCCGTTTGTGGTAAATCCTGAATCTTCCGGATTTTCGCCAGTTTTACCTTTCCCTGTTCTTCCAGTCTTTTCCAGTTTGTAGCGGGCGAACCTTTCAAATCTTTTCCAAAATCGAGCAGGTAAACTTCGCACTGATAATCCAGTTCAGCCAGCTGCCTTGCAATGGCCAGTACGTCGCCGCCGTTGTTGCCTGGGCCAGCAAAGAACACCATTTTCCGTTCGGTAGAAAATCGCTGAACAAGCCAGTTGGTTATTTGCATGGCCGCCCGTTCCATCAAGTCGATGTCGGCAATGGGTTCGTTTT
>JAZBNQ010000210.1:0-4693 GCA_036350775.1 Mariniphaga sp. | reverse complement strand
GATTGTGCGGTTTAACGAGGATTTACGCGACAGTGTAACGTATTCGCTCGACTTTAAAAATTCTATTGTTGACAATAACGAAAGAAATCCTTACGAAAGTTTACGGTTTTTAATGAGCACTGGCGAAACGCTTGACACTTTCAGGATTGCTGGAAAAGTGATAAAAGGATTTAACCTCGAACCGGTGGAAAATACGCTGGTTTTGTTGCATGAAAATTTGCATGATTCGGCGGTTTACACACTTCAGCCCAAATACATTGCAAAAACCGATGAAGAAGGGCTGTATCTTTTTGATAATATTGCTGAAGGGGAGTATCATCTTTTTTCCTTCAACGATATGAACAACGATTTGCGCTACAACGAAGGTGCGGAAGAAATTGCTTTTCATGACACGCTGGTTGTTCCATCTGCTCATTTTCATGCCGAAGCCGATACAATGGCATCAGGTGCCGATTCGCTGCTAATTGCCGGGCACATCCATTTTTCACCCGGGCCCATTTATTTGAGGCAATTCACCGAAAAGATTTTCGAACAGTACCTGAAAACTTCAAAAAGGGATTCGCGCTACCAGGCTACTTTTGTTTTTAACGAGCCGGTGAGCGACACCTTTAATATTCAGCTTGTTGACACCATTGTCCCCAACTGGTATGTACTGGAGCCCAACCTCGAATATGACTCGCTGACCATGTGGATTGCGGACACGACCCTGGCTGCAAAAGAAAATATAAGAATGGAGCTTTCTTATTTTCAACTGGATTCGCTTGGCCGGATCTTTCTGAAAAAAGACACGGTGGACATGCAGTTTACAGAAAAAGAAGAAGATTCAAGACGCAACAGAAGGCGTACCCGCGACGATGAGGAAGAAGGGCCACCACCAGTCCCGCAGTTTAACTGGACAACCAATTTGAGCAGTTCAGCTTTCGATTTGAATAAAGATATTTTGCTGACTTCGCCGCAACCTGTTCAGTTTCTCGATTCTGCTGCCATTTCACTTTACCTGGCAGAAGATACGCTCCAAACTCCGCTTGCTTATAAATTTGTTAAGGATTCGGTTTTGTGGCGAACTTTCCGGATTTCATTCCCTTGGGAAAGTGAAACGAGTTATACACTGGAAATTGATTCGGCAGCATGCGTAAACATTTATGGCATTTCGAGTAAAAAATTGTCAACCACATTTAAAACACGATCTGAAGATTATTACGGAACCATAAATCTGGAACTTACAAACGTGGAAAACCAGGTGTTGGTTCAGCTTCTTGAAAATAATGATGATGAAGAAGTTTTGCAGGAGAAAATAGTGAATGAAAACGGCACCGTGGTATTCGAATACCTGGCACCTGAAAAATACAAAGTGAAGGTGATTTATGATGAAAACAAAGACGGGAAATGGAATACCGGAAGCTATCAGGACAGATTTCAACCTGAAAGGGTTGCATACATAAATGAAGTGATTAAAATCAGGTCGAACTGGGACAACAATTTAAGTTGGGATTTAAAACCAGACCCCACTTTTACAAAAAACATAAGGGACAAAGAACTTGAAGAGCAGATGAGAAAGGAAGCCGAAGAAAAGGCCAGGCAGGAGAGCGAACAACGGTTTAATACTGACCAGCAACAAAACAATATGTTTCAACCTGGAGGCCAGTCACCCGGGTCAATGCAACCGGTAAGGAGATAGTACATTATTTACAGGTGAATGTTTGTATTTTTTAAATCATAGAATGCTATAAATCCAATTATAATTTTCAGTATGTTTGATTTCTGAAAAAAAATGTGGTATTTTTATGAGCATCAATAATTAATCGGGCTGCTATGCAAAAAACAAAAAATCCGCTTATTTACATTGTTCAGGACAGTGTTATTTACAAAGATTTGATTGTTGGTTACCTTCAACAAAAGAAATTTACAAATATTAAAACTTTTAAAACAGGCGAGGAGTGCCTGAAAGCCATTCATCATAAACCGGATATTATTATTTTGGATTATTCTTTTGAAGGAATTACGGGGATGGAACTCATGAAAAAAGTTCAGTTGGATCATCCGGAAGTAGATTTTATTTTTCTTAGCGGACAAAACAATGTGGAAGTTGCTGTGAATATTATGAAAATGGGCGCTTCAGATTATATCGTTAAAAACGAAAAAGCACCCGAAAACCTTTTGCATTCCATTCAATACCTTATATCTGCCACACGGTCTGAGAAGGTAAAAAAAGGATTCCAGATAGGTGTGGTCGGCTTTTTTATCATGTTGTTTTTAACCATTATGATTATTATTCTGATGACGATTTTTCTTGAAGACTTTAATTTATCGTAATTCAGGCACCCGATTTTTGTTTTTTCAGTTTTTAGTAATTTCGCTTGCACTGCATTATTTTGCCTTGTTTCTTTTGGCCCGAATCGCTACCTTTCGCGTTTTAATTTTTTAAATAAAACGCGATGGGATTCGTATCGGTAATAAAAAAATATAATACAACATTCTGGGCAGCTAATGTGATTGAGTTATTTGAACGCTGGGCGTGGTATGGTTTTTATATGGCATTTGCCCTTTACCTGGTAAACTCAAAAGATACCGGAGCACTTGGGCTAACCCAGGCTCAAAAGGGGGTGATTATGGGAACCGGTTCCATGCTGCTTTATTTTTTGCCGGTTATAACCGGCGCCATTGCCGACAAAGTGGGGTACAAACGCATCCTGTTTTTTTCGTTTACTGTTTACATCACCGGGTTTTATATGATTGGCAGTTTTGAAACATTCGGTTGGATGTTTTTTGCCTTTATCTGGACCTGTATTGGCGGCGCTTTGTTTAAACCCATTATTTCAGCAATGATTGCCCGAAACACCACTGCAGAAACATCTTCCATTGGTTTTGGAATTTTTTATATGATGATAAATATCGGCGGTTTTATCGGGCCGTTTATTGCCGGTGTGCTTATGCAAAAGTCTTGGGATTTTGTGTTTTACATGTCAATCATCACCATGGGAATCAATTACTTTATTACTGCATTTTTCTTTCGCGAACCGGTTGTAAAGGAAAAAGGATCGTCTCTTTTAAAAAGTATTGGAAATGCTTTTGTAAATATTGGTATTACCCTTCAAAACTGGAAATATGTTTTGTTTCTGATTATCATGATTCTTTTTTGGACTGCCTTTAATCAATTGTACTATTCCTTTCCTGTTTTTGTTGACCAGTGGGTTGATACTTCTGCGTTATATGATGGCATTTATTCAATCTGGCCCTGGCTGGCCGAGGCAATTGGAACACCTGAAGGAACGATAACGGCTGTAACCCTTTCCAGCATGGATGCTTTTTTCATTATTCTTTTTCAGTTAATGGTTTCAGCATTTGTAATGCGTTTTCGGCCGCTGGCTGCCATGATGGGTGGAATTCTGGTTCTCGCAGGGGGTCTGAGCCTGATGTTTTCGAACCAGAACAGTTGGCTAATTTTGCTTGGGATTCTTGTTTTTGCCCTTGGTGAAATGGCCAGTTCACCAAAATTTACTGAATATGTGGGACGAATTGCACCGGAAGATAAAAAAGCACTTTACATGGGAACCTCATTTCTTCCCATTGCTGCCGGACACCAGTTGGCGGGCTGGCTATCAGGCGGAGTTTATGAACGCATTGCTGATGATATTTTTTTGTTAAAGCAGGAAGTGGCAAAAAGAGGAATTTCATTACCGGAAATTTCAGATGAATTTACAAAGAATGACTTTATTGCTGCGGCTGCAGAAAAGATGGAAATGACTTCGCAAGAACTTATTCAATATTTATGGGTGAATTATAATCCGTCGAATATCTGGATAATTTATGCCGGAGTGGCTGTTTCTGCAGTTGTATTCCTTTGGATTTACGACAGGTTTATTCTGGAAAGATAGAAATATACCTCCAGTGGTTGCTTACCCAGGGTTCTCCGGCATAATGAATTCCTATGCGGGGCGAAGTCGTAAATTCCACCTTTTTTTCTGAATTTTCAATCCAGATTCTATCTGAAGTGAACAGGTTTTCGCCGTAAAATGATTTGTCCAGACAGAGTGCTTTGCCCACTCGTCCCGGTCCGTCAATTCCTTCTACGCCACGTATTAATGCAGCTGAAGCGTCGCCTTCATTTCCAGTAACAATATTGAGCAACCAGTGAATTCCGTAAACCTGGTAAACGTAAACCAAACCACCCTCGCGGAACATTACTTCGGTGCGAGGTGTTTTGCCTTTGCTGGCATGGCACGCAAGGTCGCCATCACCGTTGTAAGCTTCCACTTCGGTAATCGCATAACGTTTCACCAGACCACCGTCGAATTGACGAACCAGAATTTTTCCCAACAATTCTGGAGCAACTTCCAGAACGTTTCGCTGAAAAAATCCGGGTGATAAACGCGATTCCATCCGGATTCTATTTTTCGGGTTGATTTTTTCGTTTTCTGAATAGCATAAAACCGTATCCTGCAATCGCCAAAATCAGCAGCAGCGAACTGGCCAAAGAAACTTTATTCCCGGTGTAATATGATTTTGGTTCGAATTTGAATTCGATGGTATGCTGGCCAGCGGGCACAATCATAGCACGCAACACGTAATTCACCCTGAAGTGGGGGACTTTTTCGCCATTGAGGTATGCATTCCAGCCTTTGTCGTAAAATATGTCAGAAAAAACGGTAAACTGGTTGTTTGCAGCACTAAATTCGTATTTCAGGAAATTGGG